>DATEKZ010000597.1:0-2005 GCA_035277185.1 Verrucomicrobiia bacterium | reverse complement strand
CTCTCCCCGGGGGAGAGGGCCGGGGTGAGGGGGAAGGAGTGACCGAACATCAACGCCGCTGCAAGATTTTGAGATGCGCCCCTCTCCGGCGATTCGGCCTGACACGTCCACCGGAGCCCGCGCGCCCGCGCGTCGGGTTGCAGAAACAGGTTGACTCGCGGCGCGGGACCGGATAGCTGTAACGGCGTGAATTGTCGTTCGAACAACCCACTGCTGCTTCTTGAAGCGCTGCTGCTGCGCAGCGCGGCAGTTGGGTTCTAGTTCGATTAACCAGTTTTCTCGAACCCCACTGCCAAAAACGGCGGTGGGGTTTTTGTTTTCAGACAGGAACGCCGCCGCCAGCACGAACAGCAAAGTTATGAAAAACGACCGCATCATCGTCTTCGACACCACGCTCCGCGACGGCGAGCAATGTCCCGGCGCCTCCATGAACTTGCGCGAAAAGCTGGAAGTCGCGCGCCAGCTCGCCCGTCTGAAGGTGGACGTGATCGAGGCCGGTTTTCCCATTACGAGCCAGGGCGACTTCGACGCGGTCCAGACCATCGCCCGCAACATCAAAGGACCCGTCATCGCCGGCCTGGCCCGTTGTGTTCCGAAAGACATCGACGCCGCGGGCGCCGCCGTCAAACCGGCGGGAAAGCGGGGGCGCATCCATGTTTTCCTCGCCACGTCAAAGATTCACCGTGAGTTCAAGCTCGGCAAAGCGCGGGACGAAATCGTCCGCCTCGCGGTCGAAGGCGTGAAACGCGCCAAATCGTACGTGAGCGATGTGGAGTTTTCGCCCGAGGACGGTTCGCGCACGGAACCGGACTTTCTCGTCCAGGTCTGCAAGGCGGTCGTGGCCGTCGGCGCCACGACGGTCAACATTCCCGACACCGTCGGCTGGGCCGTGCCGGACCAGTACGGCGCGTTGATCCGGCATTTGTACGAGTCGGTGTCCGAATTTCAGTCCGGCAAAGCCGTGATCAGCGTGCATTGCCACAATGATCTCGGACTCGCCGTGGCGAACTCCCTGGCGGCGGTCCGCGCCGGCGCGCGGCAGGTCGAATGCACCGTCAACGGCATCGGCGAACGCGCGGGAAATGCCTCGCTCGAAGAAATCGTCATGGCCGTCAGGACCCGCGGCGACTTCTTTGGCGGGCTCCAGTGCGGCGTGAACACGCGCGAGATCGTGAAGTCGTCGCGCCTGGTTTCGCGCATGTCCGGCCTGGTCGTTCAACGCAGCAAGGCGATCGTTGGCGAGAACGCCTTCGCCCACTCGAGCGGCATCCATCAGGATGGCATCCTGAAGAAGCGCGAGACCTACGAGATCATGGACCCGCAGGAAGTCGGCTGGGGCCAGACCGAATTGCCGTTGACCAAGCACAGCGGCCGCGCCGCCGTGGCCGCGCGCTTGAAACATCTCGGATTCAAAATGACCGAGGCCGATGTCAACGCGCTGATCTCCCGTTTCAAGGAAGTCGGCGACAAGAAAAAATTCGTGTACGACGAAGACCTCGTGGCGCTGGTCGAAGGCCACATCGCGGAGGTGCCGGAGACGTTCACCCTCGATTACCTGAATGTGACCAGCGGCAATCAGACCGTGCCGACGGCGACGGTCCGTCTGAAAAAGGCCGGCAAAAAACCCGAAGTGTTGCAGGACGCCAACATTGGCGACGGACCCGTGGACGCCTCGCTCAAGGCGATCGAGCGGTTGACCAACACACGCGGTCGCCTGATGGACTACTCGCTCCGCGCCGTATCCCAGGGCAAGGATGCCCTGGGCGAGGTGACGGTGAAGGTGGACTTTGGTGACGGCGAACTGGTCACCGGCAAAGGGGCGAGCACCGACGTCATCGAAGCGAGCGCGCGCGCTTACTTGAATGCTGTGAACCGGTTCCTCTGCGACGGACAGGAAAAGACTCAGCAAGCGGCTCATCCGTGAAGCGCGGGCCGACCAAATCGCGCGGGTGCGGCATTGAAATTCATCGACAGGCGTATCTCAAAATCTTGCAGCCGCGCGGAT
>DATEKZ010000596.1:0-2840 GCA_035277185.1 Verrucomicrobiia bacterium | reverse complement strand
TCACAATGGCGACGTCGTCCACGACTCCCGCCAGGTTCGGCAGCAACTCGGACAGTTCGGCGCCGCACTGGCCGTGCTTTGAAAACTTGAACTTCGGTCCCAGCAACTTCGAACTCGGATTGATGAACGCGGCGCGGTAGTCCTTAACGAGGTCCGCGGGCGGCAACGTGCCGTCGAACTTCGCGAGCTGCGGTTTGTAATCGAATAGTTCCAGATGGCTCGGCGCGCCGGCCATGAACAGGTAGATGACGCGTTTGGCCCTGGGCGCGTGATGCGGTTGTCTGGGCGCGAGCGGACCGGTCGCCGTAACTTTCGCCGGCGCGGCAAATCCTGACTCGCGCAGCAACTGTCCGAGCGCAATGGCGCCCAGGCCCACGCCGCATTCCTTGAAAAACCAGCGGCGGGTGACGTGCCGCGGGTCGCGGTTTCGGTGGAGGCGGTCCTGGCAGTTCATGATTTCAAAATGACGAATGACGAATGACGAATGACGAATGAATGTCGAATGACAAAATCAACGAGACCGGTTGGAAACAGCGGTCTTTCATAGGGCTATTTTCGCCAGATGCTGCTGAAAATCAAATGAAGCTCTTTTGCTTCCTGCCATAGAACGCGGGCTTCGGGTTTCAGGCCGGGTTCGGCGGTGGCCACCATGCGCAGGAAGAACTTTGTCTCCCGGGCCTCCTTACGGCAGGTGCCGATCTTGTTTCTGAAATCCCTCCGTGAGACTCCGTCGTCGGCCTCACAGTAGTTCGCGCCAACGCTGGTGCCAGCTCCGACCAATTGACCAATCAGGCGATTGTTTACCGGGCTTT
Organism: Verrucomicrobiia bacterium; assembly: GCA_035277185.1. Classification (GTDB taxonomy): domain Bacteria; phylum Verrucomicrobiota; class Verrucomicrobiia; order Limisphaerales; family AV2; genus DATEKZ01. The sequence continues at coordinate 2,028 of DATEKZ010000596.1, read as the reverse complement.
GGGGAATCTTCTTTGCGAATTGGATGATCGCTTCCCCAAATTGCGCAGTGCGTTCTTCCAAATCGAAGACCGGCTTCCCATTGTCCGTTCCATCATGTAATTCGAATGCGCCGGCCGGGTGCGCTTCTCCCCAGAACATATCTTCCGCCGCGCCCAGACGGTTACGGCAATTCGAGATTCGGATTTCTTTCGTCATTTTGATTTCGTCATTCGTCATTCTTTCGTGATCGTCTCATCCAGATTCAGCAACACGCGCGATACCGTTGTCCAGGCGGCGAGTTGAGCGGGTGTTGTCCCTTCCGGCAGCTTCGGCGGCTTGTTCGAATCAACGGCGCCGAGGTCGTTCGCGCTCACCCAGCCTTCGCTGACGTGCTGTTTTTGTTTGTTGAGGAGCGAAAGCAATTCCTTTGTCTCTTCCTTCCGCGGCGCGCGGCTGACGCAACGGCGAAAGGCGTAGGCGACACGCTCGGCATCCGACCTGCCCCCGTGTTCCAACGTGCGCAACGCGAGCGTCTTGGCGGCCTCCATGAAGATCGGCTCGTTGAGCGACACCAGCGCCTGCAACGGCGTGTTCGAACGCGCGCGGCGGACGCAGGAAAAGTCGCCGTTCGGCGCGTCGAACGTTTGCAGCACCGGATACGGCACCGAGCGATAGCGGAACGTATAGATCGCGCGGCGATACCGGTCCGGGCCGGTTTCTTCGTTCCAGATCTTCGGACCGTAGCTGGTTGGCGGCTTGAACAGGAAATCCGGCGCCGGCGGATAGACGCTGCGGCCGCCCATCGCCGGGTTGAGCAATCCGCTGGCGGCCAGTGAAATGTCCCGAACGCTTTCGGCTTCCACACGGAACCGCGGGCCGCGCGCGAGCAAACGGTTGTATTGGTCCTTGGCGTAGAGTTGCGGCGTCACCTTCGACGATTGCCGATACGTTGCCGAGGTGACGATGAGCCGGTGAATGTGTTTGAGAGACCAGGGGTTCGGCCGGAACGCGGCCATCCTGGCCGCAGCAGCGTCATCGCCCAGGCCAGCCCTGGAGTTCGAAGCACCTTCGCCGGATGGGGCCGCGGCGACCTGAAAGGTCGCGGTCCGGGACGGTTCCATCAGTTCAACCGCCAGCCAGTCGAGCAACTCAGGATGCGACGGCGCGGGCGCTTGAGTGCCGAGGTCTTCGCTCGTTTCCACAATCCCGATTCCGAAATAGCTTTGCCAGAGACGATTTACAATCGAACGCGCGGCCGTGGGCGAGCGTCGGTCCACCAGCCACCGGGCAAACGTCAGTCGCGAACTGTCGGCGTTCTGCGGCAGAGGATGGAGAAACTCCGGTACTCCGGCCGTGACCTCGTTGCCCGGCTTCAGCCAGTCGCCGCGCCGGAACAAATGCGTGGGGCGTTTCTCATCGCCCGGCGCCGCGTCCCGACGCGCCATCAGCGTGAGCGTCGGCGAACCTTCCGGCCACTGCTTCCAGAGCGCCTCGATTCGTTCGTTGACCTCTCTAAAATCGGATACGGTCGTCCGCCAGTAGCTGAACACGGACGCGATCTGCGCCGGAGTGCGCTGATCGCGCGGAACTTTCAGGATTTCGCGTACGTTTGCGGGGAGCGGGTCCGCGACCGCATTGGTCGCGCTGGTGACGCTGATCCGCCAGCGGCCGAGGTTGTGGTTCTGGTTGTCGTCCGAATTGTCGCCGCCGTGGTTCTGCTGGAGCTGGAAGTTGAGCACCGCGCCATTCGTAAAGGCGATAGGTTTTTCGGGGATGAAGACCGCTTTGCGCGCAGTGTTGCGGCGGCCGGCGCCGGCGTCGATGCCCCAGGCCGTGTCGCCTTTGCCGTCAATCGCGTACTCGACCGGACCATAAACGCGCTTGTCGCCGCCGCTGCGTTTCCGGTTCTCCGACTGGAACTCGGATTCCAGCGGTCTTTCCGCGTTCGCGAAGTCCGCGGTTGCCTTCGCGAATTTGGCTTCGACTTTATTGGTCGAATCCTGCAGGTCCACTGCCTCCACCTTGAACTCGCTCAATGCCGACATGCC
>DATEKZ010000595.1:0-4854 GCA_035277185.1 Verrucomicrobiia bacterium | reverse complement strand
GCCCCGGATGGAAATGATTGGGTGTTGCTTTTGAAATCGGCGGTGACGCCTTGATGTTGGCTGCCAGAGTGGCTATGACTGACGACCCCAAACATAACGCGATTCCCTCTCCTCCATCGGGGGAGAGGCTCAGGGTGAGGGGGCGGAAATGCCGCCGGTTTATTGCTGGGGCCGAGCTTGCGTTGGTTGTGAGCGTCGGGACAGGCGCGGAGGAGGATCGGAGTTTCGAATGGCCCGCCGGCGCGCCCGAAGAAGTCGGATTGGATTCGGTGCCGCTTGCGGAAATGTTCGACTTCGTGCGGGCACGCGAAATTCCCGTGCACAGCGTGCAAATCGTTCGACACGGCCGGTTGGCGCTGGATGCCTACTTCTACCCTTATACAGCGGGAACTCGGCACGACGTCGCATCGGTCACGAAGAGCGTTACGTCAACTCTGGTCGGGCTGGCGATTGAGAAAGGTTTTTTGCCCGACCCGCAACAACCCGTGATGAGCGTGTTGCCAGGCCGCGTCGCCGCCAATCTTGACGCGCGAAAGCGAAAGCTCACCTTTGAATATCTTCTCACCATGCAGGCCGGGTGGGACTGCGGCTTCGAGCCGAAGGAGGCGCGCCTGTTCGAGATGCGCCGCAGCACCGATTGGTTGCAGTTCATGCTCGACCTTCCAATGATCGCCGAGCCGGGCACACGGTGGGCGTACTGCAGCGGCAACTGCCACCTCTTGTCCGCCATCCTCACGCAAACGACCGGCACCAACGCTTTGGCCTTCGCGCGCCGCGAGTTGTTCACGCCCCTCGGCATCCACGACGTCGCGTGGCCCGCCGATCCCCGGGGCAATAATCATGGCTGGGGCGACCTCCAGTTGCACCCGCGGGACATGGCAAAACTCGGGCAACTCTTTCTGCAACGCGGACGATGGGGGAATCGTCAGGTCATCTCTGAAGCCTGGATTGGCAAAGCGACGCGCGCGCACGTCGAGCGCACCAGTAATGCCGATCGCTATGGCTACTTTTGGTGGGTCAAAGGCAAGGACTACCCCGGCATGTTTGAAGCCGTTGGACGAGGCGGGCAGCGGATCACCGTTTGGCCGGCAAAAAACCTCGTGGTGGTGTTCACCGGCGGAGGCTTCGAACCCGGAGATCTCGCACCCTTCATTCTCAAGTCGCTCAAATCAGACGACAAGTTGCCGGCCGATCTCGAGGCCATGGCCCGGCTTCGACGACGAATTGCGGAGGCGGCTCAACCTCCGTCAGCCCGGTCCGTTCCGAAACTCCCGTCCATCGCGGGACTGATTTCTGGGAAGACGTTCAACATGACCACCAACAGACTTAACCTCTCGACGGTGAGCGTGAAGTTCGATGGCTCCGCCGAAGCTCAAGCTGAACTCCTTTGGGACGGGCATCGCGAGCGCTATCGACTGGGCCTGGACGGCGTGGGACGTTTTTCGACCAACACCCTGGTGAATCTGCCCTGCCTCACCCAGGGACAATGGCTGGACGAGAGTACTTTCCTGCTGCAACTCGATCTCGCCGGGGGAATCAACAGCTACCGTTGCAATCTGGTCTTCGGCGATCAAGGCAGGAAGGTGTCGGTGAAGTTGAGCGAGCGCACCGGCCTCAATGAGGAGCAGGTCGACTGAACGGTGTCACCGTGAAGGAATGTGCGGGAAAAGAATGAACCGTCCGCGATCCAAGATCATGAACGAGAACCGAGACTTGCGCGTGACTCCCTCTCCCCCACGGGGGAGAGAGAGTCCGAACGCCGGACGCACAGTCTGTCTCCTCGCCTCCTTGCATAAGGGCTCCGCCGATCCATGAAAACAGTCCCTCTGCTTCTGACCTTCGCTCTCGCCGTTGCTGTGGCCACGCGGACCGCGTTGGCCGCTGAGCCGGAAAAATCCCCGGTCGCTGTCACCAACCATCCGTTGGATTTCATTGATGCGAGCTTCGAGAACGCCTCGCCGGTTTGGTATGAATTTGCGCCTGATGGCACGGTCATGGTTCATCTGCTCTACGATCACGAGCGTTCCTCTCCGAATCGCGCCGCCGGACATATCCACTTTCAACTTCACGCGAAGCCGGGTGCCAGGCTGACGCTCGAATTCAAGAATCTCGACAACGTGTGGAACGGCGTCGCAGGCTCGGTCGCCCGCGAGTTGAAGGCCGTCGTCGTCTCGGAGGACGGTCGCGCATGGAAGCCTGTTCCGTTGGAGAGCCTGCCGGAGAACCGTGTTCGGTTAAACGTGGAGATGCCCGGCCCGCGGCTCTACGTCGCCCGCGTCGAACCTTACCGTCTCTCCGACCTCGACAGGTTCCTGGCCGGGATTCGAACGAATCGGCTCGTGCAGGTCACCGCCATCGGCCGGACAGCGCAGGGACGCGAGTTGGAGATGATCCGCGTTGGCAATCCTGAGGCGCCGTTCCGGGTGTTCCTCCGCGCCCGGGCGCACGCCTGGGAGCCTGGCGGCAATTGGGTGGTCGAAGGGCTCGTCCACCGATTGCTCAAAGACGACGCGGACGCCGATAAGTTTCTGGGACGTTACTGCGTTTACGTGTTGCCGATGGCGAATAAAGACGGCGTTGCCCTTGGCCGCACGCGATTCAATCTCCAGGGCAAGGACTTGAATCGCAACTGGGACAAACCGGCCGACCCGCAGTTTGCGCCGGAGAATTTCGCGCTGGAGAAGTGGCTGGAAGACATGATGAAGGCGAATCGGGCGCCGCATCTTGCGATGGAATTGCACAACGACGGCGGCGGACTTTTGCACATTAGTCGGCCGCCTATTCCGGAATTGCCGCGCCACCTGGAGCGGATGGCGATCCTGGAGGATTTGATGCGCAAGCGCACATGGTTCACGGAGGGGAGCACGAAGGGGTCGTTCCGCAATTCCGGCACGCTGGGTGACGGCTGGCTGGAGCGCTTCGGCATTGACGCCGTCGTCCACGAGTTCAACTGCAACTGGATTGCCGGCCTGAAGGATTATCCATCCGCCAAACACTGGCAGGACTACGGCGAAAAGCTGGCCACCGTGTTCTACGAATACTTTGGTGCAGTGAAGCCATAACGGCGCGCCGATTCACGACTCTTCCAATCCGACGGAGCCACCTCTGGCGCGTACTCCCAATTTTTGTCGCATATGCGACAAAAATTCGTAATGCCTCTGAATCAATTTGTTAGGATGTCAATTCTGAAGGATGAATGCCGATTCCGGGCCGCAACACTACTCTTCCACGATACAATAGAGGAATCGCTCGCCACGCAGGTAGAGTTCCTTGTCCGCCAGGGCAGGGGAGGCGCTGAAGATGTCGTCGAGGTGGTTGACGGCCAGCGGGGCATTCTCGCGATCGTGGCGCAGGACGACCGTCGTCCCGTCGCGGGCGGCGATGTAGATGCGACCGGCGGCGCCAACCGGCGAGGCGAAGATGAAGTCTCGGATGCCGTCGAGCCGGAGCGGTTCGCCGCGAGGCTTTCCAGTATCGGGTTCGAAGCGCGAGAGGATGTTCTGATTGTGTCGAAGGAAATAGAGCGTGCCGTCATAGAGGAGTGGTGACGAGACGTAGGGCGTGAGGCGGTTCAGCTTCCAAGCGAGGTTGGGCGTGTCCGTAATGTCGCCCTTCGCTCCCGCAAGGCGGATGGCGAGGAGGGCCTGCCAATCATAGCTGTTGGCGGCAAAGACCATGCCGTGACCGGCGACGGGCGAGCAGACGACGTTGCGTGAGAGGCCGGCACATTCCCAAAGCAAGGCGCCGGTCGCGAGGTCGTAGCTGCGCACGCGCTTGGTTGCGCTGATGATGACCTGCGGTTTGCCTTCGTGCTCGACGACGAGCGGTGTTGACCAGGAGGTTTTTTCGTCGCGTGCGATTTTCAAGCGCTCCTTGCCGGTGCGTTTGTCGAAGGTGTAAAGGAAAGACTGGCCCTCGTGATCCCAGCAGACGATGAGCGTGTCGCCGTGTAGCACGGGCGAACTGCCTTCGCCGTGCGCGTGCAGGGTCTGCATCTGTCCGAGGTCTTTCTGCCACTTCAATTCGCCGTTCAGGTCGAGACAATAAAGACCGCGCGAGCCGAGAAAGACGTAGAGATGCTCGCCATCGGTGACCGGTGAATTGGAGGCCAGACTGCCGGTCTCGTGACCGCCTTCGTGCGGGAATTCCTCGCGCAGAATCTTCTTCCACAGAATCCTGCCGTCCCGGCGGCTGACGGCGAAGACAACAAACTGGTGCCGATGCGTTACCGGCACGTTGTCGTGTGTGCCGGGGGCATTGTCATACACGGGCTTCTGCGCGTCACCGATGGGCACGGCAGCGGTGAGAAAGATTCGATCGCCGAAAACGATCGGCGTGGAATGGCCTTTGCCGGGCAATGGAGTTTTCCAGCGGACGTTGTTGGTTTCGGTCCAGCGGAGCGGCGGATTTGCGTGAGGCGCCACGCCGTTGGCGAGCGGCCCGCGCCACTGCGTCCAGTTGCGAAGGGCCTCCGTGCAGGAACTGCTGCCCGTGTTATCGGCCACGGCCGGCGCCGGGACCACGAACAAGAAACCGAGGACCGGAAGATGGCGCAGGAGCTTTGGCATTCAAGCTGTTTCTAGCCTTCAAATTGCCTTGTGTCAAAGCACGCGTGCGACAATGAACATGAGTGCCTCTGGAATCGGGAACACTATTTCCGCGACGGATGGACGAACTGGGCGGTCATCGAATTCCGGCAGGGATGAACGTGGTTGTGCCCATCTTCCATTTTCATTGGAGCGAACGATTCTGGCCGGAGCCGCAGAAATTCGATCCGTCGCGTTTCTCACCAGAGCGCCGTCCTCCGCCGGAATCGACGATCTATTTCCCGTTTGGAGCCGGTCCACGAAGCTG
>DATEKZ010000594.1:0-11302 GCA_035277185.1 Verrucomicrobiia bacterium | reverse complement strand
CTCCAAATCCCAAAGAAACCCCAAGCTCCAAAACAGAGAGACGGCGTCGTGGGCGCTGATCGACATTGGAGATTGAGGTTTGGGTTTTCTTTGGAGCTTGGTGTTTGTGATTTGGAGGTTAGAAGGGTTCATTCAGATTCGCTTTCAACCACTCGCTCAGTCCGGCCAGGGGAAACGACAGCAACTTTTGGATCTTCGCGCAGTTGAGCGAAGTGTCGGCCGGCCGCGGCGGACCGGTGTAGTCCTTGCGAGAGGACGCTTCGATGCGCGGATTCAGTTGCGGCCAGCGCGCGGCGATGAGCTGGCCGAGCTGCCACCGCGACAAACGCTCGCTCCCGCAAAGATGATAAAGTCCGGGCTCGTTCCGCGCGGCCAATTCCCAGACGGCGCGCGCGGTCACTACGGCAGGCATCGGACAGCGAAACTCGTCCGTGAAAAGCTTCAACTCGCGGCCTGCCTGCCAGGCCCGGCGCATCTCCTCGTTGAACCCGCGGTCGCCGGTGGGCGATGTGCCGCCGTTCAGTGAAATGCGAACGACCGTATGTTTCGGGTTGGCGAGGACAATCTTCTCGGCGGCGATCTTGGTTTCCGAATAGACACACCAGGGCGCGGGTTCGTCGGTCTCGACGTAATCCCCCTTGCGGCCGTCAAAGACCAGGTCGCTCGAGAAAAAGATGAATGGGATGTCGGTAGACAGTTCCGCCAGGCAGGCCGTGACGTCCACGTTCAGCTTTCGCGCGAGCGGAGGATCCTTTTCGCAGGCCGGGCTGCGGCTGAGCGCAGCGCAATGAATGACGAGTCGCGGCGGATCCTCGAGAAACTTTCTACGGACGGCTGCGAAGTCGGTGAGGTCGAGTTGGGCTCGTTTGAGACCGACAACTTTACATCCGGGCGCGAATTGCGGCGCAGTTTGGACGAGATAATTCCCGATGAGTCCGCCGGCGCCGGTAATCCAGACAACAGGGTTGATCATAGCAACAGGGCCACACCTGTTTGGCGATTTTCTCCTGGGTCAGACAGAATTCCTTTGCCCCCATTCCCCTGCCAACCTCCCCGCGCCTCGAGGGTGGCAAAGGAATGGTGGCAAGGGAATGATTCCTTGGGCAACACGCATTAGCATTCGCGATGAGCATTGACCGCAAAGAAGCAGCTTGGACGAAACCTCTCTCTCTCGTTCCTTGCGTACTCTGGCGGCTAAAGACTTGAGAGACATTTTATGAGATTTTCAGAGTCAGAATCCAATCTTGCTCGGCTTAACACCCGCGAAACACGCGAAATGCAAACCGCTTCCTTCTGTGGCAGTGTTTTCGCGTGTTTCGCGGGCAGAATTAAGACGAATCAATCAACCGCCGGGTCAGGCCCTCGTAGGCATCAATCCGCCGGTCGCGCAGAAACGGCCAGTGGGTGCGGGTGACATCCACTTCGCCGAGGTCAACGGGAACGATGAGGTTCTCCTCCTTGTGCGAGCTGGCCTTGGCCAGAATCTGACCCGAAGTGCCGGCCACAAAGCTTTGACCCCAGAACTCCAGACCGTCTCCGCCCACCGGTCTCTCCAGGCCCACACGATTCGCGACGGCCACATAACAGCCATTGGCAACGGCGTGACTGCGTTGGATCAACTCCCATGCGTCATGCTGGATCTTGCCGTGCTTCTTTTTCTCGCCTGGATGCCAACCGATGGCAGTCGGATAAAACAGAATTTCCGCGCCTTGCAACACGGTCAGCCGCGCGCCCTCGGGATACCATTGGTCCCAACAGATCAGCACGCCGATTTTGGCGTAGCGCGTCTGCCAGGCGCGAAAGCCGAGGTCGCCGGGCGTGAAGTAAAACTTCTCGTAGAAAAGCGGGTCGTCGGGAATGTGCATCTTCCGATAGATGCCCAGCAACGAACCGTCCGCGTCGATGATCGCGGCGGTGTTGTGATACAGCCCGGCCGCGCGCTTCTCGAAGAGCGAGGCGATGATGACGATCTTGTGTTTCTTCGCCAGCTTCTGGAAGGCGTCGGTGGTTGGTCCGGGAATGGATTCGGCGAGTTGGAAGTATTTGTGGTCTTCGCTCTGGCAGAAGTACTGGGAGCGGAAGAGTTCCTGAGTGCAGACAATCCGCGCGCCGGCTTTCGCCGCGCGTTCGACGGCCGCCAGTGTTTTCTTTAGATTGGCGTCCGGGTCGGCCGAACAACGGGTCTGCACCAGCCCCAGTGTGACGGCGGCGGAGGAGGCCCGTTTCATTCTAACTGAATCGGCGCGGGGCGAGGCTGGTGGTGCGGTCCAGCAATATGGTGCTGCCCCGGGATTCGTGCGCGTATTCGGGGATGATCTGGCCGAACAATTCGCGGATGAACTTGCCGAGGGTCTCGTTGGTCGGTCCGTAGCCGGAATGATAGATGTAATGCTCGAGCTCGTACAGCAATTCGTCGGCGTCCGGATAGCGCTCGTTGAGATCGCGGGAGAGGGCGCGGTGCAGGACCTGGTTGAGGCGTTCGTCAATCCGTTTGTCGAGCGCCCTGAAGTCCGGCAGATCCAGCGTCATAATGCGTTCGCGCGATTCGTCGGGCGTGGCGCCCTTGAAAATGTTGTAGCCGAGCAGCAGGTGGGCGAGCACGACGCCCGCGGAGAAAATGTCCGATCGTTTGTCGGTGATCTTGAAGCTGGCCTGCTCGGGGCTCATGTAGTCCGCCTTGCCGGCGACCACTTCGCCCTCCTGGTCCTGCAGGAATCCGCGCGCCTTGGCGATGCCAAAATCGGTCAGTTTAACGTCGCCCTCGAAGGCGACCATGACGTTCTTGAAACTCACGTCGCGGTGCACGATGCCGAGCAACTTGCCGTCCTTGTCGGTCTTGGCATGGGCGTAGGCCAGGCCGCGCGCGATGCGGCTGACGATGAAGACCGCGAGTTCGAGCGGCAATTTACGGGTCTTGTCATGCAGTTGCTGGGTGAACTGCTCAAGGTTCACGCCCCGAAGCAGCTCCATGGCGATGAAAAACACCTGCCCGGTCGAACCGAGGTGGTAGGTCTGCACGATGTTCGTATGGATCAAGTCCGCCACCAGCTTGGCTTCGCCGATGAAATTCTCGATGAACATTTTCTGGTTGGCGTAACTCTGGCGGATGACCTTGATCGCGATGCGCTTCACGAAGTCGCGGGCCCCGTGTTGCTCGGCTTCATAGACGACACCCATCCCGCCCTCGAAGATTTTGCGGACGATTTCGTATCGGAACTCGCTCTGAATCGTGAACAACACGCTCACACGACCATGTTGGTTGAATGCCGCCTCAAGTCAAGTCTCCGCTCCGCGCGCCGACGATTTCGGAAACGCGCGACAGCGAATTTACCCCTATAATTATTGATTTTTTCCCTTGCACCGACGGGGTGAATCGTTTTAATACGCGCAAGTCGGACGACATTTAGAACCAACTTAAAAACAAAACTCAATTATGGCAAAAGCACTGTCCAAGTCTCAAGTTGCCGCCGAAATCGCCGGCAAATCCGGGATCACGAAAAAGCAGGCTGTCGAAATCCTCGAGATCATCGCGGACCTCGCGTACAAGAATGCGAAGAACTCTTTCACGCTGCCAGGTCTGGGCAAACTCGTGTTGGTCAACCGCAAAGCCCGCATCGGCCGCAACCCCGCCACCGGCGAACAAATCCAGATTCCGGCCAAGCGCGTCGTGAAATTCCGCGTCGCCAAAGCCGCCAAGGACGCCATCCTCGGCGCCAAGTAATCCAGAGACTTTCCCGATCGGGCACTCTGAGAAGTCAGGGTGCCCTTTTGCTTTACGGAGCGAGGGAGGAACGCGCCGAGGGCGCCAAAGGCAACCCTCCGACACTTCATTACTCCATCAGCGCATGAAGATCGGCGTGATCGGCTGCGGCGCCCTGGGCAGCTATTACGGCTCGAAACTGTGCCGGGACGGGCAGGACGTGCGCTTCCTGTTGCGCTCGGACTACGAAATCGTCCGGCGCAAAGGCGTTCGCATTCGCAGCCCGGAGGGCGATTTCCACGTCAACCCCGCCTGCGCGCTCCAGTCCGAAGAAATCGGCGTTTGCGACCTGGTGTTGATCGGACTGAAGACTACGGCAAACGACCAGCTTTCCCGGCTCGTCCCGCCCCTGGTCGGCGCGAAGAGCGCCGTCATGACGCTCCAGAATGGCCTGGGCAACGAAGAGTTGCTGGCCGGTCTGTTCGGCGCCGAAAGGGTTCTTGGGGGACTCTGTTTCGTCTGTTTGAACCGGCTTGAGCCGGGACTCATCCACCACCTGGCTCACGGGAAGATCGTGATGGGCGAGCACCAACGCTGGCCCGAACCGCGCACGCATGACATCGCCTCTCTGTTCCGTCATGCCGGCGTGCCGTGCAAAGTGACGGATAATCTGGAACGGGCGCATTGGGAGAAACTGGTCTGGAACATTCCTTTTAACGGACTGGGCGTGGCCGCGGCCGCAGGGTACGACGCCCCGATCGCGCAACCTTCAACCTTCAATTCTCAGCTCGCTGTCGGTCCCTGCCTGACGACCGACCGGTTGCTTTCCGATCCGCGCTGGGAAAATCTGGTGCGCGAGTTGATGCTGGAAGTGATTGCAGCGGCCAACGCGCTCGGTTTGAAAATTTCCGAGGCGCTCGCTGAAAAACAGATTTCGAACACGCGCGCGATGGGAGCCTACAAGGCTTCGACGCTGGTGGACTACGAACGGGGACAGCCGCTGGAACTGGAGAGCCTGTTTCTGGAACCGTTGCGTCAGGCGCGGAGAGTCGGTGTCGCGACGCCGCGCCTGGAGGCGTTGTGTGAAGTGTTGAAACGACTGAATCCTGTATGAGACCTCACGGACGGCAGGGACGCGTCCCGATGGCCGGCCTCAGGCGCGGGTCGAGAAACGGAAAGAGTCGCCGAGCGTCGGATAGCAACGCTTCCTCATCTTGTTTTTCTTTTTCCTCCCGCTCGCGGTACCGCTGCCAGGCCTTGAATTCTTCGATGGCGCTGGTGATTGGGGGGTGCATCTCGACATACCGGCGTCGCAAGGCGTCGCCCTCTGTCGTCATGCCCTTCTCGACGAAGTCGAGAGAGACGGCGTCTGTGTTCACCAGGCCGGCCTTAAAGGCGGCCCGAATCTCGGGCAAGAGTCCTCGCGCCTTGAGGTCAAACGCTGAAGAAACCACACCGGCCCAGATCAAGGGATCGCCGGGCCTGGCCAGGCGGGAGCGGAGCAACTCACGGTGGCGACCGATCACCTGCGCTCTGGGCGCCCGACCCCAGATGGCAAGGAGCGCCATCGCCTCGATGGCGGTGCATCGCAGGAATGGGTTGTTGTTCTCCCCGGCGGCCGTTTCCAGGAGCAGCCCGATGTTGCCCTGGCTGACCGAGGCAAGGATTCGCAAGCCTGGAATGTCAATGAAGTATTCGGATTCGTAGCTGTCCATGTCACCCAGCAGCGAGAAGAGCGGGAGCATCGGTTTCAGAGCGTCCCGTTCACGGAGTTGCGCCAATAGAAGCAACGCGTGGATGTGAAGGACATATTGAGGGTCTCTGAGAAGCGTCCCGGCGTTGACGGTGACATGATCGAGAGCCGCCAGCAATTTCGGGACGAGCGCCGCTTTCTGCCGGATGGCGGCATCGAGCGCTGCGCGGGGCGCCTGGCGTGGCAGGCGTTCGAGCTTCTTCAAAATGTCGGCAGGTTTCATCGGGCCGATAAACACGCAGCACAAATTGTGCAAAACGGAACGTTGACGGTTCAGCCGCGGAGCCCGGCGGAGATCTTCAGGCCTTGCCACGGTTCCTGGACTACGAATGAGGCGGCGATTTCCGCGTCAGGAGCGGTGCCAAGGAGCTCGGCGTCCAGTATTTGCGCAAAGCGGCGGACTTCGGTCCCAATTTGAGTCGTTTCAGCCCCTCAATTCGCGGATGGTTGCATTTCGCCCTTTCGCGCCGCAAAATTCAACCCTTGAAATCCATGACGGCAGGCTTTTTGCAAGCCCCGAGCCGTCGAATCCCGGGCCGGCAACAGCGTTCAGCCTCTGCGGGGTCATTTCTACTTTTTTCTTCCCGTCTTACCGTTCAAAACGCAGCCTTCCCCGGGCATGAACATCATCCGGGCCGCCAATGAACTGAACGCCGGCGTACGCAAGGTTTGCGGCGCCATTGGCATGTTCGACGGCGTCCACCTCGGTCATCAGCAGGTGTTGCGGCAGACCATCGAGGATGCCCGCCAGCACGATGGAGTCGCCGTGGCGATCACGTTTGATTGTCATCCTAATTCCGTCGTTGCGCCCGAACGAACTCCGCCGTTGATTTATTCGCTGTCTCAAAAACTGCGCGTCATCGAATCGCTCGGCATCGACACCACGTTGCTCGTTCATTTTGACAAGGCGTTCAGCCGGATCCCAGGTGAGGAGTTCATCCAAGGATTAGCGCGCGGTTTCGGAAACATTCACAGTCTGTGCGTCGGCAGCGCGTTTACGTTCGGGCATAAACGCGGCGGCAACGTTGTCCTGCTCGGCCGCCTCGGTTGTGAATTGCATTTCATTGTTCATGGGATGGCGTCCGTTTCGCTGGACGGCAAAGTCGTCAGCAGCACGCGGATTCGCGAGGCGATCCGCGGCGGGAATCTGGACGCTGCCAGCCAGATGCTTGGGCGCACTTACTCGGTGGCCGGAAGGGTTGTTCGCGGGGATCGACTCGGGCGGCAGATTGGTTTTCCCACCGCCAATCTCGACGTCGCCGGCCTTGCCATGCCGCCGACGGGCGTTTATGCGGTTCGCACGCTGATCGAAGGACAGCCGCGCCACGCCGTGGCCAACCTCGGCAACCGCCCGACGATGAAGGGCGCGAGCCTGCGCCCGCAATTTGAAGTGCACATCCTCGACTTCGAAGGCGACCTGTATGAGGCGGAACTGGAGGTCTCCTTCGTGCAGAAGTTGCGCGAAGAACAGAAATTTGCTTCACCCGAAGCGTTGCGCGAGCAGATCGCGCGCGACATCGAAACGGCGCGACGTTTGTTTTAGCCCGGGTCAGCCTCTCCTCAGTCCTGCGGACCCCGGGTTTCGATTACTTCCTTGAGTGTCTTGGCCAGTTCCCGGATTTCATAAGGCTTGGCGACGACGCCGCGGAAACCGTGTTGCTCGAAGTCGGACATGACCGGATCGTTGGAGTATCCGCTGGAAACAATCGCCGCCACGCGCGGGTCGAATTCCAAAAACCGCTTGATGGCTTCCTTGCCGCCGACGCCGCCGGGAATCGTCAGATCCATAATGACCGCGGAGAAGGGCCGGCCCGATTCGCTGGCTTCCCGGTAGCGGCTGAGCGCCTCCGTCCCGTCGCGCGCCACGTCCACGTCGTAACCGAGCCGTTTGAGGGCGACCTGGGAAAAATTCAGGATATCCGTCTCATCATCCATGACCAGCACACGGCCCCGACCGGTGACAGGTTTCTCCTGATGTTCGGTGGCCGGAACGGCCGATCGGGACGAGGCGGGAAGATAGATATTGAACGTGGCGCCGTTTTGGACCTTCGATTCGACTTCGATCAACCCCTCGTGTTTACGAATGATGGAATAGGCGGTCGCCAGTCCCAAGCCGCGGCCTTTGTGTTTGGTGGTGAAGAAAGGATCGAAGATCCGGTGCAAGTGTTCGGGTGGAATGCCCGGCCCGCTGTCATGGATGGAAATCTTGACGTAGTTGGCCGACTCGGAAGGGAGGCCGCGCCGGGTTCGGGCGGGCACGTTTTCCGCGCTCACCCGGATGACGCCGCCTTCCGGCATGGCCTGGACGGCGTTGATGAGAATGTTGCTGAGCACCTGCGAGATCTGGGCCGGGTCAACGTCCACGGCCCACAGATCGTCCGGGAAGGAGAACTCGCAGCGGACGGGCGACCCCAGCACGGCGAGATCGCAAGCCTCCTTGAGCAGCTGCGGGATCGCTTTGGTTTTTTTGACGGGCGATCCCCCGCGCGCGAAAGTCAGCAACTGGTTGGTCAGTTCTTTCGCCCGCTGGCAGGACTGCTCGGACTTCGCCAGGCGTTCCTGGCTCGGATCGTTCTCCGGCAGTTGCATCCTTCCGAGAGAGATGTTGCCCAGGATGCTGGTAAGAATGTTGTTGAAGTCGTGGGCAATGCCGCCGGCCAGCAGGCCCAGCGATTCGAGTTTGCTGGCCTTGTTCAACTCCGCCTCCAGCTTGCGGTTCTCCGTCACATCGCGGAAGACCAGCACCACGCCAATAATTTGCCCGCCGCGGTCGTGCATCGGCGCGCCGCTCGTCACAACCACCTTCTCTCCGCCCCGGCGCGACCGCAGCACAGCGGGCGTGCCATGGCTGAAGATCGCGTCGGTGTTCAACACGCGGTCCACCGGATTGTCGCACGATGCCCGCGTCTTCTCGTCCAGCAATTGGAACACTTCGGCCAGCGGCCGCGTCACGGCCTCGCGCCGGTCCCAGCCCGTCAGGATCTCCGCCGCCTTGTTCAAGAGCAGGACGTTCCCCGCCGCGTCGGTCGTGATGACGCCTTCGGCGAGCGAACCCAGCGTGACGGACAGTTGCTCCTTTTCCGCCGCCAGTTCCTTTTCCGCCTGCTGGCGTTCGGCAATCTTTCCCGTCAGCGCCTCGTTCGCCTGCTTCAGCGATTCTTCGGACTGCCGCAGGCTCGCCGACAGCCGCTCCGCTTCCGAGCGCGCCCGCGCCTGCGTGAAGGCGATCGCGAAGAGAAGGAACGATATCGTCAGCCCGCCGAACAACGTCATGTCCGGCAGATTTTGCCTCGAATCAATCTCGAACGCCGGCAAAGTCGAAATGTGGACCGTCCACGTGCGGCCGAGTCCCTCAATATTCAAGAGGCGTGAAAAGCGTGGCGCGGCTTTCCGGTCGTCGGCCACCCTTACGCCGTCGCTGTCATACAAGAGGTTGTCGCGTGCGGGCGTCTCACCGTCATAAACCTCGTAGTCGATCGCGGGATTGGGTCGTCTGCCAAAGAGGCCGTCGCCCAATTCACGGGCCAGAAACGAGGCGAAGACAACTCCGACCGTCGTCTCCTTTCGTTCTTCCACCGTGCGTGGCCGCGCGCCGGGGCGGTGGATGGGAACATAGAGAACGAAACCCGGTTCCTGGTTCGTGCCGTCCGTCGAATAGAGCGTGATCTTTCCGGTCGCGATCGGGTCGTCCTCCCAAAAGGACCGTTCAATTGCCGCGCGCCGTCTCGGCTCGGAAAAGGCGTCCCAGCCGGGAACCCGGTTGGTGTGGTTGGACGGCGTCGCCAGATAAATAATCGGAAAATACTCGTCGCGATCGCCCGGCGGCTTCAGGGTGTACTCCGGCCAGACGTTGCGCATGGCGGCCACGTGCGATTCTTTTTCGGGCGCCCGGACCCGGCGCGCGACTCCCAGGTCCATTATCCCGCGGTAATTGTATTTGATGTCGATGCTGTGGACATATTCCTGCCACTCGGGGGGTTCCACGTTCCCGCCGGCCTCGAACAAACCGCGAACGCCCCGGAGCGCGGAAAGGTAATTCTCCATCCGTTGGACCATGGTCTCCTCGGTCGCCTGCACCACTTGTTCGAACCGCTCTCGGTCGCGCGCGGCGACGTTGTGCTTCACGCGGAAATAGACGGCCACCGCTGGAATCAGGGAAATGACCAGGACCAGATAGGCGGCTCCCATGCGGCGAAAATGTTCCGGCAGCGTGGAGGACTTTCGGATCATAACTGACAAACAGAGTCGCGAGCATAGGCAGATTGTTGGGCTTGGCAATTCTATTTCATCACCTTCCCCGCCAATCAAATGCCGGCGCCGCGCCGGTCTTTTTTCTGAACGCATTTGCTGGTGAACTTGTCCATCGGGCGATAACATTTGCGAACATGAACACAGGCATCAGCGCCATCAACGCGGAAGTGCAACAGGCCAGCGCCTTCGTCCAGCCGTTGCTCGGTGAAATCAATAAGGTCGTCGTCGGACAAAAATATCTCGTCGAGAGGCTGGTCATCGGACTGCTCGCCAACGGGCATGTCCTGCTTGAAGGCGTCCCGGGACTGGCCAAGACCCTCTCCGTCAAATCCCTCGCCGCCAGCATCCATGCCCGGTTTTCCCGATTGCAATTCACACCGGACATGCTGCCCGCCGACGTGATTGGCACGCAGATTTACAATCCGCAATCCGGCGCCTTCACGACCCGGCGCGGCCCCATCTTCGCCAACCTCATCCTCGCCGACGAAATCAACCGCGCGCCCGCGAAGGTCCAGAGCGCGCTCCTCGAAGCGATGCAGGAAAAGCAGGTCACCATCGGCGACCAGACCTTCAAGCTCGAAGAACCTTTTCTGGTGCTGGCCACGCAGAATCCGATCGAACAGGAGGGGACTTATCCGCTGCCGGAAGCGCAGGTGGACCGCTTCATGTTGAAACTGAAGATCGGCTATCCCTCGCGCGAAGAGGAACGGCAGATCCTTGATCTCATGGCCCGGACGAGCGGACTGCCCACCACCAGCGGCGTGGTGGACGCCAAAACGATCCTGGCCGCGCGCGAAGTGATCAACGAAATCTACGTGGACGACAAGGTGAAGGATTACATCGTCGATCTGGTTTGCGCCACGCGTGATCCGGACCATTACGGGATCGACGTCAAGGATTTCATCCAGCTCGGCGCTTCGCCGCGCGCCACCATCGCGCTCACGCTTTCGGCCAAGGCTTATGCATTCTTGCGCGGACGCGGTTACGTCACGCCGCAGGACGTGAAGAGCATCGGCATGGACGTGCTTCGGCATCGCGTCGCCATTACCTACGAAGCCGAGGCCGAGGAGAAGACGAGCGAGACGGTCATTCAGAAGATTTTCGATGAGCTGCCGGTGCCGTGATTTGAATTCGCGCGGAGGATGCAAAAGCCAACCACGAAAGACTATGCTGAATATTTCCGGCTTGCGCTCGAAGCTGGTTTGATCCGTGAAGCGGAGATTGAACAATGGGCGGACAAAATGATTGTTGAAATCAGCTCGGCGACTCCAGACTGGTTGCTTAACCTTTCAATTGATAGAGAAGCAAGCAAAGGAAGACTCCTTGAGGTGGTTCCTGGTGAAACAGACAAGACTAACTCCTGGAATCTGCTGCTGGCACACCTCGGCATTGCAGCTCGCACCAACCGGTTCAAACGAGAACAAGTTGTAAGTATGTTGTATCGTTGGGCAATCGCTGGCGTAATTCCAGAAGAACATCTCTCCGCCGCATATGCTCTTGATGCCGGCTTGGATGGAATTAAGGCAGGATGGTTTTCTGAAAGGCAGTTCGAAGAACGCTTTGAAGCATTTTTCCGCCAATTCCGAAGCTTTGAAACC
>DATEKZ010000593.1:0-4096 GCA_035277185.1 Verrucomicrobiia bacterium | reverse complement strand
CGCCGCTGGACCCTGCGGCCGGCGCGGTGAAGGCAGCGCGACTCCTTCTCCGCGAGATTCGTGAGGCGATCCAGTCCCGCCAAACGTTTGGACTGGAAACCACCCTGAGCGGCCTCACCTATGTGCGCATGCTGATCAACTCCCGAGAGCGAGCCTATGCCGTGAAACTCTTCTATCTCTGGCTTCCTTCGGTTTCGGTAGCGATTCGGCGCGTGCGCGAGCGCGTGCGCAAAGGCGGCCATTCTGTTCCGGTCGCCGACATTCGGCGCCGTTACACGCGCAGCCTCCGCAATCTCGTGAACCATTACCTTCCGGCGACCGACGAATGGACCATCTTCGACAACAGCGGCCGGGAGCCCCGCGTTGTGGCGGATGGTGCCGGTGGTCATGTTAGAGTGATGGACGAAACGGTCTACCGGCGGATAGTATCTGGCTGAAGATGAAACAACGCGCTAGACCGAAGAACGGCAAGGGAGCTCCTGGAACGCAGGCCGCTCTCCGCGCGCTGCGCCGTGCCGCGAAGAAAGTCCATGTCGAAAACCGCAAACTAGGCCTGCCCGTGATTATCTGGCAGAACGGCAAAGTGGTGGAGAAGCTGGCGTGACTACCGAAGATGTCGGCAAATACGCCGCCGCAGGTTTACAGCATCCACTCACTTCGATACACTATGGCTATGAAGACGATCAGCCAGGATTTGCTGAATGAGGTGACCAGGCTGCTCGCGGCGGAATTTCAGCCAGAGCAAGTGTGGCTGTTCGGCTCGCATGCGTGGGGGCAACCCGATGAAGGAAGCGATGTGGACCTGCTCGTAGTGGTCCGTCAAAGCGATGAGTCGCCCGTCCGCCGTGCCCAACGCGCGCATCGCTGTCTGCGCGGTTTGGGAATCGCCAAGGATATCCTGGTCAAGACGCGCGCCGAACTGGAGCGTTTCCGCAATGTCCGCTCCTCGCTTGAGGCCGAGATTCTGGAGCACGGTCGCCTGATCTATGGATGACGCCAAGCGCGAACTCGTCAGGGCCTGGCTCATCAAGGCGCGCAATGACCTGACCACAGCCCGCGGAATCGGCTCACTCCCCGACGGTCCACTCGACACGGCGATTTATCATTGCCAGCAGGTGGCGGAGAAGGCGGTGAAGGGTTTCCTCGCGTTTCACGACCATCGCCTGGAGCGTTCGCATGACGTGGAGCGATTGGCGGGGTTGGCGGCGGGCTATGAGGCAAGTTTCAAGAGGTACGAAGACGCCGCCATCACGCTCACGCCTTACGCGACGGCGTATCGTTATCCGGGAGAATCCGCCATGCTTGAGCCGAGCCGGGCGGAATTCGATGAAGCACTGAAACTGGCGGATGGGTTCTTGACGTTTGTTTGTTCGCTTTTGCCTGCGGAAGTTCAACCCGGTAAATGAGCAATGTCATCGCCTACGACGTCGGCTTCACTGTCCCACTATCCTGAGGGCGTGACCCCAAACGATCTCATCTCGCCACGAGGAATGGCGATGGGAACGGAGGCCGCGGTTCCGCAACCTACACAGGTGACGAACAGTTCCTCGCCCATCGAAAAGATCGCCTTGTTCCGGTCATTGTTTCGCGGGCGGGAGGATGTTTATCCTCGCCGTTTCGAGAGTCGAAAGACGGGAAAAGCCGGTTACGCGCCCGCGTGCGCGAATGAGTGGGTACGCGGCGTCTGTGAGAAACCCAAGATCAAGTGTGCCGAGTGTCCCAACCGGCGCTTCCTGCCTGTCACCGATGAAGTGATCCGGTGGCATCTAATTGGGCGGGATGTGCAGGCACGTGATTTTGTCATGGGCGTTTATCCGATGCTGCTGGATGAGACGTGCCTGTTCCTCGCGGTGGATTTTGACCGGGAAAGCTGGCAGGAAGATTCGGACGCATTCGTCAAGACGTGTCGCCAACTCGATGTGCCAGTCGCGCTGGAGCGGTCGCGCTCCGGCAACGGCGGGCATGTGTGGTTCTTTTTCGCAGAGGCCGTTTCTGCCAGCGTGGCGCGCAAGCTTGGCTCGCACATTTTGACGGAGACGATGGATCGGCGTCCGGATTTGGGGCTGGGTTCGTACGACCGGCTGTTTCCGAATCAGGACACGTTACCGAAAGGCGGGTTTGGAAATCTGATCGCGCTGCCGTTGCAGAAACGAGCGCGGGACCGTGGCAACTCTGTCTTCCTTGATGAGCAGTGCAATCCTTATCCGGATCAATGGGCCTTCTTGGCCGGCGTGCCGCGCATCAGTCGGGTGCGCGTGGAGGCGCTGGCGCGCGAAGCTGAAACGAGAGGGAGAGTCCTGGGCGTCCGGATGGTCATTGCTGAGGACGATGACGATGCGCCTTGGACCGCGCGGCCGTCGCGCCGCCGCGGGGAACCGCCGATTGCCGGACCGCTGCCGGAGAGCATCGGAATGGTTCTTGCCGACCAAATCTACGTGCCGAAGGAAGACCTTCCGCCCGCGTTACGCAATCGACTGGTGCGGCTCGCCGCGTTTCAGAATCCGGAATTCTACTGCGCCCAAGCGATGCGTCTGCCAACCTACGACAAGCCACGCATCATCCACTGCGCGGAAGACCATTCAAAGCACATCGGGCTGCCGCGTGGGTGTCTGGCGGAAGTGCGCGATCTATTGGATTTACTCAAGGTCAAGCTGGTTTTGCGGGACGAGCGCTTCGTCGGCACGCCGCTGGATGTGTCGTTTCAAGGCACATTACGCCCGGAACAGCAGGCGGCTGCCGAAGCGATGCTGCGTCATGAAACCGGCGTCCTTTCTGCAACGACCGCTTTCGGCAAGACCGTTCTGGCCGCGTGGTTAATTGCCCGGCGCGGCGTGAACACGCTGGTGCTCGTCCATCGACAGCAATTGTTGGAGCAATGGATTGAACGCCTTTCTGAGTTTCTGGGGTTGCCGGCCAAACAGATTGGGCGGCTTGGGGGCGGACGGAAGAAGTTGACCGGAGCGCTTGATGTGGCGCTGGTGCAAAGTCTCGTTCACAAGGGCGAAGTGAACGATTGCGTTGCCGGTTACGGGCATATCGTGGTGGACGAGTGTCATCATCTCTCCGCGCACAGTTTTGAACTCGTGGCGCGCCGCGCAAAGGCGAAGTTTTTCACCGGTTTGTCCGCCACCGTCGCGCGCAAAGACGGCCATCACCCTATCATCTTCATGCAATGCGGGCCGGTGCGGCATCGCGTCGATGCGCGGCGACAGGCGGCGGCGCGGCCGTTTACACATTCGGTTCTGGTGCGTCCGACCGGATTCCGGGGAGAAACCTCCATTTCACACTTTGCGAAGTGTGAAACAGAGAATCCGCGCTTGGAGTTTCAAAAACTCTACGACGCGTTGTGGCGTGACGAAAAGCGGAACGCAATGATCTGCGCCGATGTCCTGGGCGCAGTTCGCGAGCAGCGTTCGCCGCTGGTGCTGACTGAGCGAACGGAACATCTGGAATTGCTGGCGGAACGATTGTCGGGCGAAGTAGCCGACGTAATTACGTTGCGCGGCGGTATGGGGCGGAAGGCGTTGCAGAAGGCGCTCGGACGGGTGGCAGAATCCCCCGTCCAGCCTGTCGCGAGTCAAGAGACCTGCGATGGTGCGCCGCTCGCACGGAGTCCCGACCTCAGCCGGGTGCGTGCGTTGCCGCCTGAAGGCGGGACTCCATGCAAGGGCCGCGTCATTCTGGCGACCGGACGTTTCATCGGCGAAGGGTTCGATGATCCGCGATTGGACACCTTGTTTCTCGCGTTGCCGATCTCGTGGCGCGGCACGGTGGCGCAATATGTGGGGCGCCTCCACCGGCTGCGTGAGGGCAAGCGCGACGTGCGGGTCTATGATTACGCGGACCTGAATGTGACCATGCTCGCCAATATGTTCGACCGGCGGTGTCGCGGTTACGAGTCGTTGGGTTACACGGTTCTGCTTCCGGCCAGTGCGTTGCCGGGCTGGCCGGTCGAGGTGCCACTGCCAATCGAACCGGAGTGGAAGCGGGATTACGCCGCCAGTGTGCGCCGGTTGATTCGCGATGGCGTGAATACGCCACTGGCGAACCTGTTCGTTCATGCGGCACGCTCTCCGTCGGCAGACGCCAAAGGCGC
>DATEKZ010000592.1:0-3385 GCA_035277185.1 Verrucomicrobiia bacterium | reverse complement strand
TGCAACGCGGTGAAAACCACGGGTGGAACGCTTATGAAGGTTTCGAGCCGTTCTCCAATCGCTATCGAAAGGAAGGGATCGGTTATGTTCCACCTGTGTTTGCCTATCGGAGGAAATACGGCAACTCCGTCACGGGTGGCTATGTCTATCGCGGCGACAAGCGTTCGTCGTTTTACGGTGTTTACGTTTTTGGCGACTATACGTCCCATCGCATCTGGGGCCTCGTCCAGCGCGACCGCACCTTGCAGGCCGTCCGCCAGATCGGCACTTCACCGCAGAATATCGCTTCATTCGGCACGGACGAACGCGGAGAAATCTACCTCGTCGGCTACGAGGGCATGATTTACAAACTGGATTTCACCGAAACCGCGTTCGAGGGGACGCCGGCCGGAGCCGCAACGTCCCCGTCCGCGGTCACGCGTTGAGACGATGAATATGTCCGGCTGCATGCAGGGATCAAGATGAAGGCCGATCGCACTATAATCGGTATTCCGTCCAAATCGTTGCCGAGTGTGGCGATTCTCCGGACCGCGGCCTTCCAGGCCGCAGCGCGTCCGCAGCCGGATGGTTTGAAAAACTTCCACGCCTTCCGCATATTCGGAACCGCCGCGGCCTGGAAGGCCGCGGTCCGTTTCGGTCGTGCCCCAGTCGCACCAGGAAATGTTCACACCAGGATGAACGGACTCGCGTTATGAACGGAAAACGTAATCGTGTGTTCTCTGCGACAGCGTGGTTCGCGGCGAGTGTCTGTCTGGAACTTGCCGCCAATGCCGCCATCAACGCGCCGGCGGGTTCGCCCGACTGGTCGCGCGTCTCGGTCTCGTTGCCGGAATCGATCTGGAGCGTGGAGGCGGTGGACGCCAACGCCGACGGCAAACTGGATCTGGTTGCGATGGGTGAAACGAAGGTCTTCGCGCTCATCGCTCCCGAGTGGAAGCCGCAGGTGCTCATCGACACCCAAGAGCCCAAGCTGCTCTACTGCGTGGCACTGGACGCGGACGCCGATGGCGATTTGGACATCGCGCTAGGGCGTTATCGGGCGCCGTGGATCGAGTATCGGGAGGCGCGCAAGGCTGGAAAAGCGGCGGACGAGCCGAAAGGGCCGGACTTCAGCATTGCGTGGATCGAGAACACCCGGCGTGTCGGCGAACCGTGGCCTTTGCATGCCATCGATCGCGAATTGAACGGCATACACGGACTATGGACTGGAGACATCAATGGCGACGGGGCGAAAGATCTCCTGGCCGACAGCATCCTGGGACCGTTTTTTCCAAAGAGCCTCGCCTGGTTCCAGACCCCGCCGCGCGGAGGGACCTCATTCGAACGCCACGTCATCACAAAGGGAGGCGCCGACGGGCGTCCGCATTACATGGACGTTGCCGACCTCAATGGCGATGGACGACGCGATTTGTTGGTGGGTGATTCGGGTGGCGGCACATTCACCTGGTGGGAACAAGGCGCCAACGTCGATCAACCGTGGATCAAACATGTCATCGCGAAGGACGACGGCGCGACGAACATCAAGGCAGCGGACATCAACCGCGACGGCGTGCCGGACGCCGTGACAAGTTGCGGCCATGGCAAGGGCGTATTCTGGTTCGAAGGGCCCGCGTGGAAGAAACATGTCCTCGACGGCGACCTGCGCGACCCGCACGCGCTGGCCGTGGGTGATTTCGACGGCGACGGCGATGCGGATGCAGCCACGGCATCCTTCGGTGTCAAGGTGGTCCGCTGGTATCAGAACGATGGCAGGGGTTCGTTCAGCGCCCGCGACATCGACACCGCGAACCGGCAGGAGGCGTATGACCTGAAGGCCGTCGATCTCGATGCGGACGGCCGGCTCGATTTGATCCTGGCCGGCCGTGAAACCCGCAACGCCGTCTGGTATCGGAACCGCAAACCGGAGTAAACCAAACGAACCTGCAAACTTCTCACTTCTCTGACTGCAGTCGCGGTGTCCTGCGCCCGGGAAACCACCCAAAACGGACGCGGTCGGGTGAGTCATCCGATTCCGTTTTCAAGGCGCGTGACAAGGCGGGCAGGACCAGACCGGCCAGAATAGCGATCACCGCCATGACGACGAGCAGCTCGGTCAGGGTAAAGCCGGCCCGAAGGAGCGGCGAAAATCCACCGCCCGTTGACCGCGCGCTGCGAGATCTCAAAAGTGGTTTCATGATCTATCGCCCATTCCGCTCTGACAGCCATCGAAGCGACCCCCTGGACGGAGAAACCGGCGGCCGCCAAACGCGGTCGCCGGTTTCAAGAGCACTTCTATGGGTGCGTGTGGTTGCGGCCGTTGTGCGGGGTGCCGGCGTAGGGAAACACCTTGTTATAGCCCGAGTCGTTGGCGCTGACGCCATCAATGCCGTCGGCCACCCGGATGACGAGCGGCCCGCGCAGGTCGCTGATGAGCGCGCTCACGGCGATGTCCACCACGTCGTCGCCGAACCGTCGGCCGTTGGGCCAGCCGCCCGGGATGAGTCCGCCGTTGCCGAGCGGATCCTGAACCCCGCTCTGCAGCAGGTCGCCGCCAAACACGCTCAGACGCGAGAAACCCGCGTCGTCGGGATTCACCGGGTGGTTCGGCCCACTGCCGGCGACACGAACGGGGCCGGTGGACAGATCGACCTTGATCAGGTCCGGAATGAAGATTCCCGCGATGTCGGTCCGGTTCGATTCAATGGCCGGGCCGCTGCCGTTGAAGACCAGCAGGTTGATCAAGCGCGCCAGTTCCGGATTTTCGGCGTACTTGCGAAACAACGTGGTGTCCTCCTCCGGACTGGTGCGGTTGTAACGATCCTTGTCGGCGATGGCGACCAGGCCTTCGCAGAAGAGCGGATTGCCCTGGCGGCCGACCTGCACCCAGCGTCCGCCGTTGGCATCGTCCTGTTCGCGAAGTACCCGCACCTGGCGCCGGCTGGTGGTGGCGTAAACGCCCACGACCTGTTGGTCACCCCCGAGTTCGCTCACCGGGATGACGAGGCTGAGCAGGTGCATGTTGAAGCCGCCCTGGGAATCCTTTCCGGGGCTGCGCAGTTTCAGGAGATCGAAGATGGACTGAATGTCCCCGTAGAAACCGTCCTCGCGCTGACCGGCGAAGGCGCGGTAGCCGTTGGAGTAAACCATGGTGCCCTGTTGCGTGTAGCGATCAAACTCCGCAAACGTCGCGCGACCGTCCCTGGCCGCGTTTTCGCCGTTGCCGCCCTGATTGTAGAATGGCGTGGCGTTTCCCTGGTTGTTGGGCGGAACAGTACCAGTGCCGATCAGTGTGGTGCGTGGCACGCGGCGGTCGTAGCGATCATCATCCCGCATTTTTTCGGAGCGATGGTTCACCCTGGTGATCGTGTAGGTCTGAACCAGGTTTTGCGCGGCATCGCCGATGTCG
>DATEKZ010000591.1:0-2265 GCA_035277185.1 Verrucomicrobiia bacterium | reverse complement strand
AGTTTGGGTCCGTGGGGTCCTGTTCCACGACCGTCACGACTGTGTTGGGATCGACAAAGCGGGCGAGGTCGTCCACGTGGCCGTCGGTGTCGTCACCGACAATGCCGTCGCCCAACCAAAGAATGTTCGAAGCGCCGAGATAATCGCAGAGGTACTGTTCGATCGCCTGTTTGCTGAGGTGCGGGTTGCGATTCGGGTTCAGGAGGCACGACTCGGTCGTGAGCAGAGTGCCGCGGCCATTGACGTCGATCGAACCACCCTCCAGCACGATGCCGGGCGAGAAAAAAGGAAGCTGCCGCAATGCGGAGACATGTTGAGGAATGGCGTCGTCGAGATCGTACGGCGGATACTTGTCGCCCCAGGCGTTGTAACCCCAATCGACGATGGCGCGTTCGCGGGCGCCGTCAACCTCGCGCACGACGAAGATGGGACCGTGATCGCGGCACCACGGTTCGTAGGCCGGAAAGTGGTGGAACCGCACGCGGTCGAGCGGCACTTCCATTTGCGCCAACAGCTCGCGCACCCAGAGTTCCATCTCCGCGTCCCAGACGTTGATGTTGACGTCCTCCACCTGGACAAGCTGGGTGATGAGCTTCGCGTAAACCGGCGGCACGGCGTAGTAGCGATCGGGGAAGCTGATGCCGTCCGGGCGCGGCCAGGTCAGCCACGTGCCCGCGTGCGGTTCCCATTCCGCCGGCATGCGGAACCCCAATTGAGCCGGAATAACATCCTCAGCCATGCCTCGGGGGATCAGGGCAGGCGCTCTCCATGCGCCGCCTCCATCAGCCGATACCAGTCGTCACGGCTCAACTCGATCTCGGTGGCGTTGATGGCGTCGCGGATGCGTTCCGGATTCGTGGTCCCAATGACGGGGACGATCTTCGACGGATGCCTCAACAACCACGCCAGGGCAGCCACGGACCGGGTCACACCGCGTTCGCGGGCGACGAGATCGAGCGTTTCGCGGATGTGAATGCGGTGAGCGTGGTCGGGCGTCTGCAGATCGATCGGTCCCGTGTCGGGCAACCGCCCTGCTGCCAGGGGAGACCAGGCCATCGGCGTGATTTGCTCGGCCAGGCACTGGTCGAGAGTGCCGTCGCGGAAACAATCGAGCCGGGCCAGACTGAGCTCGACCTGGTTGGCGATGAGCGGCATCGGACAGACCTTCTGAAAAGCAACGACCTGGGACGGGCGAAAGTTGCTGACGCCGAACTCGCGCACTTTGCCGGACTTTTTCAATCTGCCGAACGCCTCGGCGACTTCCTGTGGATCGCCCAGGTAATCGGGCCGGTGCAACTGGTAAAGGTCGATCGTGTCCACGCCCATGCGTTTCAACGACTCTTCGCACGACCGGACGATGTGGTCCGCGCTGAAATCGTAGCGGTAAGGCGAATCCGGATGGGGATCGCCTTTCCGGCGGATGCCACATTTCGTGGCGATCAATATGCGTTGCCGCATGGCGGAAACCTCCTTAAGCGCCTGGCCGAAAATCCGTTCGGACCCGCCTTCGCTGTAGATGTCGGCCAGATCGAAGAACGTGTAACCGCATTCGTAGGCGGCGATGACGGCTTTGCGTCCGTTGGCTTCGGCTTCCGGGCTGGTTTTGCCGCCCTCGGGATTGCCGGTGATTCGCCAGCAGCCATAAGCCAGCCGGCTGCAGGTCAATGAACTTTTTCCCAGGAGAACCGTTTGCATAAGCAATCTTATCTCCTGCGGACATTAAAACAGTTTCACTGTTGAGCAAAGGCATTTCACGGTTCAGTATCCATTGGCAAAAGAAAAGCCATGCCGACCGCCGATGCAGATTCAAGTCCCGATTCACTGCGCGCGGGCTGGTTTGTCACGACGCATTGGAGTGTTGTGCTGGCGGCCGGAAACGGCTCATCGCAAGAGGGCGCGACGGCGCTGGAGAAGTTGTGCCGGACCTACTGGTTTCCACTTTACGCCTACATTCGCCGCCAGGGACGAAATCCGGAGGAAGCCAGTGACCTGACCCAGGCGTTCTTCGAACGGTTCCTCGAAAAAGACTATCTCAGCCAGGTGGACCGGAGGAAAGGGAAGTTCCGGTCGTTTCTGTTGGCTTCGCTGCGTCATTTTCTTTCCGACGAGCGCGATCGCGCCCGGGCGGCCAAGCGAGGCGGCGGCAGGCCGCTTATCTCCCTGGACCAACAGACCGCCGAAGAGCGCTATCTCCTGGAGCCGGTGGACGAGGCGAGTCCGGATCGGATTTTTGAGCGTCGCTGGGCGCTGACCCTTCTGGACCAG
>DATEKZ010000590.1:0-4128 GCA_035277185.1 Verrucomicrobiia bacterium | reverse complement strand
TCGTTCCCACCGAGATGAGGTCGATCCGGTTGGTAACGCCGCCGGTTGATAAGGTGGTGGTCTCCACGTTTGTGCCGCCCAGGGTCGTCAACCGCAACCGGGCGTCGGTCAGGTTCAGCGTGCCGATGCCCGGCGAAACTGTGGTCCGGACAATATACGAGCCATTTGTGATTTCAATAGTGCCGGCGTGGGAAAATCCGCCGATCACCTCCGACATGTCCAGTGTGGCTCCATTGTTGACAGACACGAGCGCACTACTGGCGATGGAGCCGGATTCACTCACGGCCAGCGTGCCGCCGTTCACGGTCGTCGGACCGCTGTAGGTGTTGGCACCGGTCAGGGTCAGGATGCCGCCCCCGATCTTTGTTAGAGCCACCTGGGCGCTTCCATCATTGATCGAACCCCCAAAGGTTCCCGACTGATCGTTGTCACCCGCGGTTAGGATGGAGGGCGTGGTACCGTTATTGAGAATCGTGCAGGTGGGTCCAGTGCCGGGTGTTGACAGACCGTTGATCGTCTCGCTGAATCCGTTGAGGTTCCAGGTGATGGTGCCGGTGCCGTATCCGAGCATGGCGACGTTGCCTTTTCCGAAGCCGTTCGGAATACACTCGTTGGTGCCGCTGATGAAATTGTTGGCGCCCTGATTATTCCGGGCCTGGATCGTTGTCGTTCCGCTCCAGTCGTTGGCAGGATTGGATATCGAAATGGTCCCGTTGACCGTGCCGCCGGAACACAACGTCAGGGCGTACGGACCGGTAATTTTGCCGGCGATGCCGCCGCTGAGATTTCCATTGCCACCGATCGTCGCGTCGCCAATCAATGTGACAACGCCCCTGACTTCCCAACCGCCGGAAGTGCGGATGGCGCCGATGCCCTGCTCCTGCCTCGCGGAGTTGCCCGCAATGAACATGTCATTGGTGATCGGCGACCCCGTGCCGGCAAAAAACAGATAAGCACCGGGAAAGATATAGAGCGGACCAGTGCCGATGCCATCCGGATTGGAAGTGCCCACCTCGCTGCCCGACAACTGGAGGCGTCCCTGATGGACGTAGGTGCCGCCGGAATACGTATTGTGCCCGCGCAGCTTGAAGAACCCGGGGCCGGCCTTGACGACGGTGACGGGACCGGTGCCATTGTCCGTGACCTTGGCGTCAATGACCATGTTGTTCGCCGAACCGGAACCCGCCTGGCTCAGGTGGACGATAATCTCACCCGGCGTATTGTCTGCAGGCCCCCCAGCGGTCAACGTGCCGACATCCTGATGGCCCTGTTGGCCGAGATTGTTGACACCGCCGGGCACGGAGGTGATTCCCCAGGTTGGGGCCCCCCCCCGGTACTGACTGAACAGAGCGCCGGTCTTGCCCAACCGCAGGACGTTGTTGCTGCCGATGTTGAGACTCCAGTTGTTGATGCTCCGATTGAAGGTGATGGTGTTGACA
Organism: Verrucomicrobiia bacterium; assembly: GCA_035277185.1. Taxonomy (GTDB): domain Bacteria; phylum Verrucomicrobiota; class Verrucomicrobiia; order Limisphaerales; family AV2; genus DATEKZ01. The sequence goes on along the minus strand of DATEKZ010000590.1, from coordinate 2,689 downwards.
TCACGGAGGACGCCCTGGCCCGGCTCGCGGTCATCGTCCATTCTTAGCGTGTCGCTGGTCACGTCGCTGCCGATCAGGGCGTTGTTGGTTCCCAACAGGACATTGCCCACATTGCCAATCGTGTCGCTGTACGCGGTGTAGTCGGTATAGGGAACGATGTTGCCGCTGGCATCAACACTCGCAAAGTTAGTGGCAACCGCGGGAGGAATGGGATTCCCCGTCGCGCCGCCTTGAAGCGAGACGGTGCCGTCGCTGACCATGGCCCAGCCGGCGATGATGCCGTTGAAGTTCGTGGCGGTGGTCGTGATGTCCCCTGCCCCGCCGACCAGGCCCGGTGGAATGAAGTTCACGACGCCACCGATGTTACGGGCGAGCGCTCCCAGAGTGATGTTGGCCGAGCCGCCCGCCCCGCTGTTCGCGCGAATCTGCGCCTGTCCAAGATCAACGGTCGTTCCGTCGAACGTCTGGGAATTGGTCGTGCTGGCCTTGCCGTTCACGATCAACGCGGCGTAGTTGGTCGTGCCCGCGCCCGCGGTCGCTCCACCGAGGGTCAACGCCGAGGCGGGATTGATGATGTTGTTCACCGGAGAGGCGGTCTGGGTAAAATCCAGCGTGACTGTGCCGTTCTTGACGGCCGTCGGGCCGGTATAGGTATTCGCGCCGGAGAGCACCAATTCGCCGAACCTGAGCTTCGTCAGTCCGCCCGTGCCCGCGCCGTTGTTGGCGGCAATGCCGCCGTAGGTCAGGGTGATTCCAGAGGCGACATCGAATGTGCCATCGCCACTACCTGACGGCGGTCCCAACGCGACGCCTCGGTTCGGATTCAGCGCAAAACTCGCCGTGGGTTGCAGGGTACCACCGTTGATCACGACGATGCTGCCCAGCACGGCGCCCAGATTTGAGGCCGAAGCGACACTCACCGTGCCCGCATTGATCGTAAGTGGTCCGCCGAACGTATTGGCAGCGGTCAAAGCCAGCAAGCCACCGCCGGTCTTGGTGATACCTCCCCCCAAGCCTGAGATTTCTCCGCCGAGGCTCAAGGAACCGTCGGTCACCACGTGAACATTGCGGGCGGCGTTCAATGCCAGCGGGAGACCGATCGTCTGAAGCGTCACCACCTGATTGTTCGTTATGTCGCCGCCCAGGGTGATCTGATTGCCCCGCAGCGCATAACCGCCCGCCGGAACGTTGAAATCGATGCCGTTGAAAGCGGTGCCTGCGGTGAAATTGTTGGTGTTATTGAGACGCGTGGTTCCGGTGAAAATCAGGCGGTCGTTCGCCGCGGGCGGTGTGTTGGCATCCCAGTTCTCACCGCTCTGCCAGAAGCCGTCCGCGCCGCCGCCGTCCCAGATCTTGTCCGCCGCGCGTATTTGGCAGGGTGCAAAGCCGGCCAGGAGCAGCGCGAGGGTCGAGCCGGCCAGCACGGCCCGTGTCGAAAATGCGTAAAAGGAGGTTCTCATGGATCGGTCTTTAATACTTCCAAAGGAACGGGGAGCGGTATTGAACGTTTGTTCTAGCGCTTAATGACACAACTCGGTCCTTGTCTCGAGCCCGAAAACAGTGTATAGACGTCCCGCTGCATCGCGATGTCCCACCCGTGGCCGCCTTTCCCAGTGCCGGCATCCCTGGGCGAGTGCTGCGTCGGCGATCAGCCAAGATGGGAACTGGATCAGAGTGGACAAACCAATGGAAGCGGATGGAATGAGGGCCTCAAAAATGCAGGGCAGATTGCTGGCCCGGCGCTGCTCGGCATGGTTTACCCTTGTCGTCGGGCTTCTCCTCCTTGCAGCCGTAGTCGCGCGGGCAGACGGCAGCCTGACCCTTGCGTGGGACTACAAACAGGAAGACGAAATTTCGGGGTTTCGCCTTTATTGGGGATTCACAAACGGCTTCTACGTGCTGACGAACGACGTCGGACTTGTTACCGAAGTTTCGGTCTCGAATCTCCTGGGGGGAGAAACCTATCACTTTGCCGTCTCATCCTTTGATCTTTCCGGCCGGGAAGGAGATCTCTCGAACGAGATCCTCCATACGGTCCCGGTTGCCTCGACCAACGAACTGCCCATCATCAGTCTGATCTCGGTCGAAACTGACGAAGACCAACCCGTATTGCTGCCATTGATCGGCACGAACGTCCTGGTCGCCGTCCCGCCGTCTCACGGCAAGGTCGTGGGCGGCGCTCTGGATGCTCGGTATGTTCCCGACACCAACTTCAGCGGCGCCGACTCCTTCAAGTTGTTTTTGTTTAATGGGGCTCCCGTTGCGACCAAGGTTGAAGTCTCGGTCAACGTCCGCCCGGTTAATGACCCGCCGTGGACTGCCGACCAGACGGTTGTGACGGCCATGGATGTTGACATCCCGATTCACCTGATTGCCAACGATGCCGAAGAGGGAACGCTCCGGTACACGCTGGAATCGACACCGCAATCCGGAAGTCTGGTCGGCGACCCTCCCGACCTGCGCTACCGCCCGACAAGAGGCTTTGAGGGACAAGACGAATTCACCTACCGGGTAAGCGATGGAGAGCTTGATTCCGACATTGCCACCGTGTCGATCAGCGTATTAGCGGAGGACCGCATTCCAGTGGTCGAGGACCTGGAGTTCTCCATCAACGAGGATGTTCGTGTCGGGTTTCTCCTGAACTCTTACCGTCAATACCTGGGATCGGCGGCGGCAGAGGCTCTGGAAC
>DATEKZ010000589.1:0-3606 GCA_035277185.1 Verrucomicrobiia bacterium | reverse complement strand
TGCTCGTCTTCCGCCACGAAGACGGGAAGGTTGTTCTTCCCGTGATCTTCAAACCACGCGGTGCGATGCTCCAGCGTGCGTGGCTCGTAGTCGTAGGTGGCCGTCGTGTTCAGCACGGCGTCGTTGTAAATCTCCAGAATGCCGGGGAGATCATCGCGCGTGGCGGGCCGCACCGTGACGTTCATTGAGCACCTTAACGGAAGGCAGGAGTGAGACGCGCGGTTGGGATTGCGGAAGATTCAGCTGGACCAATACAGCGCATGCGCGGACGCATTGAGCAGGTCCACAGTTTCGAGGTCAACAAGCAATTTGTGCCCCCGGAACGATGCGACTGGAGCGTCGGGCCGATTCATTGGGTGTTGCCGACTTCGCGATAAGGTTGGTTCGCACGGTAGTGTTCCAACAGTTTGAGGTTTTTCGTCGCCAGTTCTTTCTCGCCGTTGTCGAGCGCGATGTCGTGGGCCTGTTGAGCAGTACTCCTGGCCTCAGGGAACCTTCCGGCCTCCGCGTACGCGGCCGCCAGTGTTCCCACCAGGATAGCGCGCCGATGCTGCGTCAGCCGGCATGCTTTCTCGGCAAGTTGAACCGCTTCGGATCCGTTGCGGAACTCCGACCTCGGGTGCGTGGCGAGTAGCCAGGCCAGATTGTTGAGCAGTTCCGGCCAGTCCGGCGCCAACTTCAGCGCCTCCCGCCATTCCCTCAGCGCTTCGGCGGTTTGACCGTTTTGAGCGAACAACCCGCCCAGTTGCACCCGCGTCTCCGGATGTTTCGGAGCCAGACGCGCGGCGATGCCACATTCCACGATGGCTTCGCCGATTTTGCCGAGCTGTCCCAGGAGGGCTGCGAGTGCCGTTCGCGAAGCAGGCCAATTCGGCTTGAATCGAATTGCCTCACGATAGCACGCGATTGCTTCATCGGATCTGTTTTGGCGTTCCAAAATCATGCCGGCTTGATAGTATGCTTCCGCGTAATCGGGTTTAAGCCGCGCGGCTTCAAGAAAATGGGGCAGAGCTTCATTCGGGCGGTCGGCGACGCGGAGGGTGATTCCCAGATTGTAGTGGATGACGAAATTGCTTTTCGTCACGCGGAGCGCGTGTTCGAAAACGGCGATCGAGTTCTTCCAGTGACTCAATTGGAGAGAGGTGGAGACAGCGCAAGCGGCGACGGCAACCGCTGACCCGAGTATCAGGGCCGATTTCCGGCCCCGCCAACCGGTCGCCAGGCCCGAAGCACCCCAGACCATCATGATGAGCAGACCGATCAAGGGCACGTACATGAATCGGTCGGCCATCGCCTGCACACCCACCTGGATTAATCCGATCGTGGGCACCAGCACCCCGAGAAACCAGAGCCAACCGACTGTAAGGCAAGGGAACCTTCGCCAGAAACGGAGCACGACGCCGGTCACCGCCAGGAGCACCACGACGCTCAGGACGACTTTCGGGGTTGGCCACATACCGGGATGCGGGTACAGAATCGCCAGGTCTTTCGGCCAAATCACGTGGTCCAGATAACGCACGTAAGAGACGAATGCGTTCTCGATCCGGAGTTTCAGCGGCAGTCCGACGACCTCATCCGTGATGCCCAACCCCCTGTGCGCCAGGATGGTTACGACCCCCGAAGCCAATGACAGGGCAAACAGCGGCAGTTTCTCGACCATCAGCCGAGTCGCCGTGGCAGGCACGAACCTTAGAGATTGGGACGGCGACCCGCGGCCCGAAGCCGCGCCGGGCAACCGGATGAGCGGAAATCGGCGCAATGGCCACCAATCCAGCAGCAGCATAACAGCGGGGAGTGTGACCAGGACCGGTTTCGACATCAGGCCGAGCACAAACCAGAACACGACCAGAGAATATCGGCCCAGGCCTGGCCGGCGGGCGTATCGGACGTAAGCCAGCAAGACGAGCAATGCGAAAGACGTGCTCAGGACATTTTTTCGTTCGGCTATCCAGGCCACCGTGTCCAACTGAATCGGATGCACCAGGAACAGGGCCGCAACGACCACGCTTTGCCAGGCCGCAGCGGTCATCGTCTTGAGGAGCAGGAACAGCAGCACTCCGTTGAACGCGTGGAACAGCAGGTTTACCCAATGGTGTGCTCCGGCGTTCAACCCGAACAGTTGGCAATCGAGCATGTGCGAAAGCCAGGTCAACGGGTGCCAGTAGGTTTCGTCACCATGGATCTTCCCGAACGCCCAGGCAATTCCGCTCCAGGTCAGTCCGGCCTGGACGTGCGGATTAGCGGTGACATAGCTGTTGTCGTCGTAGTTGATGAATTCGTGGCCACCGACGCGCCAGTACACGCCGAGAGTGAGGACCACCAGCCCGCACACTGCCCACAGGCTCCAGGATCGCTTCTCAACACTTCCCATGTTTGGGAAGTGAGTGTAAGAAAGTTGCGGCGTTCCTTGCCAGACGAAACCGGCGACTTCCCGCGCATCGACGACCTGAACGAGGATGCCCTAGGAACCTTGACTCTATCCGCTGCCGAGTCAAACGTGCGACGACGCGGCGATAGAGCCGAACAGACATGCTGCGCATTCAAAAAATCACGACGCTTGATCCTCCTGAACTTGCGCCGTATCGCACCATGCGTCGCCAATTCGAGCAACGCGAACAAGGCATCTTCGTGGCCGAGGGCGAAAAGGTAGTCCGGCGCCTGTTGGAAAGCGCCCTCACCGTGGTGTCGGTGTTGTTGCCGGAGAAATGGCTGCGCGAATACGAACCGCTGCTCGAAGCGCGCCCGGAGGAGATTCACGCATACGTGGCGGAAAAGAACCTGCTGGAACAACTCACCGGGTTTTCGATGTATCAGGGGGTGCTGGCCGTCGGCAAGGTTCCACCGGCGCCAAACCTCGAGGCCGTCCTGCAAGCAGCCCCGCGGCCGCGGTTGCTGGCGGCGGTCGATGGCCTCTCGAACGCGGAAAATCTGGGCACGCTCGTCCGCAATTGCGGCGCGTTCGGCGTGCAGGCGTTGCTGGTGAGCCGGACTTCGAGCAGCCCGTTTCTTCGACGCGCGGTGCGCAGCTCGATGGGCGTCATCTTCCGCCTCCCGGTTATCGAAGGAATCGGGTTGTCACCGGCGATCTGTGAGTTGCGCAAGCATGACGTCCGCTGCGTGGCGGCTCACCCGCACGCGAATGGTCGCGCACTGTCGCAGGCCGATCTTTCCGGCGACTGTTGCATCGTGTTCGGCAGTGAAGGGCAGGGACTCTCGCCGGGGGTGCTCGAGTCGTGCAACGACGCGGTCGCGGTTCCAATGCCCGCCGACGTTGATTCGCTCAATGTTGGCAGCGCAGCAGCCGTTTTTTTCTACGAGGCGGCGCGGCAGCGAGGCAGGGCGTAGAGGGGCTTCACCTCAGTTTTGTTTTGGACGTGAATTGAGGCCATGAACCTACGGGGCAACAGGTTTGGAGTTCCGCCTTCAGGCGGTCCGGACCGGCTAAAGCCGGAACTCCAAACGAGAGGTTCATGGAAAGCTCCTTGTTCCTCGCGGACCTGCTCACCGGCCATGAACCTGATAGACTGTGCCGCGTGCGACGTTGGAAGCAGTGTGGCCGTTGTCGTCCTTTGGAGCCTTGTGCCCGGTGGAAAGACTGGTTCCGAT
>DATEKZ010000588.1:0-2678 GCA_035277185.1 Verrucomicrobiia bacterium | reverse complement strand
GCTATTTGCCGCGGCTCCTGCGCGTCCGGCGCAAACGGGACGCCGAGGGCGGTTCAGACCCAGCGAAAGAGAAATTTCTTCTGTTCAATCCACAACGGCTGCTTCCTTCGGAAATCATCTGGCTCGCGACGGCGCTGCTGCTCGTCGCTTCGACGGGCCTGTTGTGGAAAAACGGGCCGCGTTTCGATCATTCCTCGAACGTGCTGAAACCAAAACGCAGCGAAGCGAATGCGACGTTGGAACAGATCAAGGCCCGCTTCGGCCGCGCGCAGGAACCACTCTGGATCCTCGTTCCCGGCAGGAACGAAACCGAGGTGGGGCAGCGGCTCGAGCGTGTGAACGCTGCGTTGAGCCAGGCGGTGTCCCGGAAACTCATCGCCGGTTTCACACTCCCCAACGCGTTGTGGCCGCAAGCGGACAACCAGCAGGTCAACCGCGGGGCGGCGGCCGCGTTGTTGCAGGAGCGGGAATCACTGCGCAAAGCGGCGGTGAGCGCAGGCTTTGCGACCGATTCGTTCCTCGTGACGGAGAGCATCCTCGATCACTGGCAACGCGCCGCCGCCAGGACGAATGTGTTCTGGCCGACGAATCACGCCAGTCATTGGGTGCTCGGCCGAATCGTCGCCCGCACGGATAGCGGGTTCCTCGCTCTCGGTTTGGTTCATCCGACCCCCAGCGCCGTCGCGACGAAGCAGTTTGCCGCCGATTGGCCCGCGGACTTGCAGGAGGAAGGTGTCATTCTGTCGGGCTGGGAATTGCTGGGTTCGACCGTGTTTGAGCTGGTTGTGGGCGAGTTGCCCCGGGTGTTGATTCCCATTTTCCTGCTGGTGGTGGTTTCCCTCTGGCTGGCCTTCCGCAGTTTCAAGGAAGTCGCGCTGAGTCTGGTCACACTGGGGTTCAGCGGGGTCTGCCTGTGGGCGGCGATGGGATTGCTGGAGTGGGATTGGAATCTGCTGAATCTCATGGCGCTGCCGCTGCTGCTGGGATTGGGCGTCGATTACAGCATTCACACTCAAATGGCGATGCGACGTCACGCCGGTGATCGGTTGGCAGTGCGCCGCTCCGTTGGCCGGGCCCTCTTGCTGGCGGGTGCGACGACCGTGGCGGGTTTCGGTTCGCTGGCCTTTTCCACCAACGGCGGCATGGCCAGCCTCGGAAAGGTCTGCGCCCTGGGCATTACGCTGGCGCTGGTGACGGCCGTTTATCTGTTGCCGGTCTGGTGGCGGGCGTTGAACGGGGCGAAGTCATGAGGCACCGGCCAACGCTGCCGGATGAATCCGGCGTTCCTGTGCGCCGGCGGGCATGCGCGTTAGGTGTGAAATCGCTCCGTCCGGATCCAGCCTTCCCGTTGCTACTGGAACGCCGCATTCATGCGGCGGATTGCCACCGATGCAGGATCAGTTAAGGCAGGCAACGGCATCGGGCTCATCCGCCTCCACCGTCGCGTTGTAACGCGCGATGGCCGCTTTCATCGTATTGGCGGTGAGCAGGTAAAAGGTCAACCACGCGTTTTTTACGTCGGGCGTGAAGGCATGCCCCAGCCCGCGTTCGAGCGTCCAGAGGAGGGCGGCCCCGATGGTCACGTAATGCTCGTCCTTCACGCCGCCCGCCAAGTGGCGCCTGCCCAGGGCTTCCATGGCTGACACCAGCGCATAAGGACGGTCCAACAGATTGACGGCGGACTTGACGGTCCGCATCAGTCGAGTTCCATCCGCCGACGTACGGACGGAGAACATCGGCCGCAGCGCCGGGTCGAGTTCAAACAGTCTCTCGTAAAAGAGAGCGGTCGCCTGGTCGGCGATCGATTCCACTTGAACGAAGGTGGAGCGAATGAGTTCGATTTGTCGTGAGTTCATGGAGGGCTTAAAAGTCCTGGGGATTTCATTCGCTCGCTGGCTTTTTCGTTGCGCATCTGGGTTGTTTCAGGCCCGGTCATTGATCAGATTGTGACGTCAGATTAATGCCACTGGCCGTCGGCGCGCCATACGCCTTCGGACGTAGGGTGAGAACGCCCCGAACTCTGTGCACGCATTGCGCCCCTGAACCCCCTCACCTGTCCTTCGGACACCCTCTCCCCCACTGGGCCGGAACAATGCAGTTAGAGAGTTGGCTCGCCCTCACCCTGGCCCAGGGAGTTTCTGTCTTTCGCCGAGACTTCGTCCGCAGCCCCAGGAGAGGGAACTCACTTCGGCCACGCTGGGACGAATCACGGGATGGTGAGGTTAGGCGAGGCGCTCGAGAGCTTCTCCCTCTCCCCGGGGGTGAGGGCGAGCGTCTTCTCCAACTGAATCGTTCCCGCTGGGGGACGGGTGAGGGGGTTCGGGGCAGGAGGACCGCAATAAACCGCATCAAAACGGTCAGTACGCTCTCAACCGGTAGAATCTCATCTCGCTGGAGGGTACGACCACTGACTTTGCATCTGCGGAGGGGTTGACCGGGATTTCAACCGGAAGCCATGGGTGCGGCTTGCGAGGGTCAAGGCATTCCTCCAGAAGCAGATCAGGAGGATCGGCCGGCCAGGTGATGATGGCCCGTCGTCCCTCGATGAGTTTGATTCTGAGCAACGGTGAAGCGGACATGATCTCGCGGCAGGTCTGATTCTAGGGAAGCGTCGGGACCGGGTCGGCCAGCTTGAAACCGTCGTCCATTTGTGGTGATGGCGTCCCTGATTCCGGCTG
>DATEKZ010000587.1:0-3598 GCA_035277185.1 Verrucomicrobiia bacterium | reverse complement strand
CGGTTTCAAGTTTATCGCCTGGGACGGCGAGTTGACGTTGAACTCTCCGACTCAAAACCGTGTTAGCAGCACGGACACGGCCTCTGGTCTCCACACCAAGCTCGTCGCGAATACCGAGTATCGCCTCGACTTTGCCGATCGCGTCCACAAACACCTGTTCAACGGGGGCGTGCTGACGCCGGGTGTGATTGCGGCCCGGTACCAGAAGCGGATCGATGAAGTGGATCTCGCGATGATTGCGGAATCGGCGCGGTGGGGAGACTATCGTCGTGACGTCCACCAGTACCAAACCCCGCCGTACGAGCTATACACCCATAACATTCATTTTCTAAACGAGAAAAACCGCCTGCTCACCCAGTATTTTCCAGGCCGAACCACCACGGTTTTGAACCAGCTCCGTACGGCGGGGTTGTATCCTGCCACCGCGGCGCCGGCATTCAGCCAGCACGGCGGTCGCGTCGCGCTGGGTTTCAATCTCGCGATGTCGGCACCCGCCGGAATGATTTATTACACGACGAATGGAAGCGACCCGCGCGTGATTTACACCGGTGCGATCTCCGCCTCGGCGCGGACTTACGGCGGGCCGGTTGCTTTGAACAACACCGTCCTCGTTAAGGCGCGCGCCTTGAACGGAAGCGAATGGAGCGCGTTGAACGAGGCGCTGTTCCAGGTCGAGGAACTGGGGGTTCCGCTCCGAATCACGGAGATCATGTATAACCCGATCGGCGGCGATCCCTACGAGTTCCTCGAAATCCAGAACGTCGGCGCGACTACGATCGACGTGAGTGGCTTTGCCCTGGACGGCGTCAGCTTTGTCTTCCCGCCGAACTCCGTGCTCGCGTCCGGCCAGATCGTGGTCCTCGCATCGTCGCTTAGTCCGTCTTCATTTGCGGCGCGATACCCGGGCGTCAGCATCCTTGGCTACTTCGACGACGGCCTCAACAACGGCGGCGAACGAATTGCCCTCCTCGATCGCGGCCTCCAGACCGTCACGTCCGTCGATTACGATGACGGAAACGGATGGCCGAGCGCCGCCAATGGCGGCGGTCCGTCTCTGGAGATCATCGATGCGCGCGGCGATCCGGATGATCCCGCAAACTGGCGGGCCAGCGCCGGCAATAACGGGTCGCCCGGAAGTCTGACCGCGCCACCGGCGCTCGGCGCTGTGCGGTTGAATGAGATCATGGCCGACAACCTCGGTGCCGTGACGAATGGCGCCGCTTTTCCTGACTGGATCGAGCTGCAGAATACGGGAGGCGGCACGGTGAGCCTGTCCGGCTGGAGCCTCACTGACGATGGCAACCCGCGGAAGTTTGTCTTTCCGGCAAGCGCCAGCATCGCCGCCGGCGGGTATCTGATCGTCTGGTGTGACAGCGATTTTGCGGCGCCTGGATTGCACGCGGGTTTCGCGCTGGGTCGTGGCGGAGAAAGTGTTTTCCTCTACGATTCCGGAACGAATCGCATGGATGCGGTGACGTTCGGCCTCCAGATTCCCAACCTGACGGTCGGGCGCGTCGGCGCCGGCGCAGGAACATGGCAGTTATGCCAGGCGACTCCGAATGCGGCCAACGTCGCCCAGTCCCTTGCGCCCGTGTCAAATCTCGTCATCAACGAGTGGCTCGCGAAGCCGGCGCCGGGGGGCGACGACTGGATCGAACTGCACAACCGGCACGTGACGTTGCCGGCCTCGCTGCAAGGGTCGTATCTGACTGCGAGCAACGCCACGTTCCGCATTCAGTCTTTGTCGTTCGTCGCCGCGGCCGGATTCGCGCAACTGATCGCGGACGAAAATGCCGGCGCGGACCATCTGGATTTCAAAATCGCCGCCGAAGGCGGGACGATTGCGCTGTATGACACGGCGGGCGCGGAGATCAACCGCGTCAACTACGGCTTGCAGGCGGAAGGGGTGTCGGAAGGGCGGCTTCCGAACGGCAGCGCCACCATCGTGAGCTTTTCGACGAGCGCCAGCCCCGGCGCCTCGAACTATCTCATCACTTACGCGGGGCCGACGTTGAACGAGGTGATGGCGTGGAACACGGGCGCGGTGACAAACCCGGTTGGCCGAGTGGCCGACTGGATCGAACTCTTTAATCCCGGCGGCGCGACCTTCAGCATGGCAGGCATGAGTCTAAGCGACGAACCGGGGACGCCGGGCCAATGGATATTCCCGGCGGGAGTCAGCGTGCCCGCCAACGGCTATCTCGTGATCTGGTTTGATGGAGACCAACCTGCCTCGACGAATCTGCAGGCGAACCTGAACACCGGGCGATCGTTGGATCGCCGAAGCGGCGGGGTGTGGCTCTACAACAGTGCCGGACAGATCGTGGACTTCGTCGAGTATGGTTTTCAGGTTGAGAACCGCCCGATTGGCAAAAATGGCGGGCAATGGGAACTGCTCGATTCACCGACTCCCGGAACCGCGAACGCAAGCGCCGCGACGCTCGGCCCGGTTGTCGCGCTGCGAATCAACGAATGGATGGCCAACCCGGCGTCGGGTGACGATTGGTTCGAGTTGCACAACGCGAGCGACCAGCCGGTATCGCTTGCCAGTCTCCATGTTTCAGACGACCTGACGATCGTCGGTCAGACCAACTCGTCGATCGCGCCGATCAGTTTTATCGGGCCGCGCGGCTTCGTGAAGTTCGAGGCTGACGGAAGCCCGGGTCGCGGACGCGATCACACCGGCTTCCAACTGGACTCGCTGGGTGAAGCGATCGTCCTCCTGGATGCCAGTCTGTCTGTGATCGACGGCGTTTACTTCGGCGCGCAAACGCCGGGCGCCTCGGCGGGACGGCTGCCCGATGGCGGCGATACGATGGTCAGCTTCAGCACAACGTCGTCGCCTGATGCGAGCAACTACCTGCCGCTGCCAAATGCGGTGATCAATGAAGTCCTCAGTCACACCGACCTCCCCCTGGAAGACGCCGTGGAACTCCACAACCCGACCGCGGCGCCGGTGGACATCAGCGGCTGGTTCCTCAGCGATGATCCCGCAAATTTCAAAAAGCTCCAGGTTCCCGCCGGCACGGTCCTGTCTGCGTCTGGAGACAAGGTCATTTATGAGAATCAACTCAACGGCGGCGCCGGTTCCCTGGTGCCGTTCACTTTCGACTCCGTTCGCGGCGACGAAGTGTGGCTCTCCGCTGCCGATGGCGTTGGCAATTTGACCGGTTACCGCTCGGTGGCGCGGTTCGGCGCGTCGGCCAATGGCGTTTCGTTTGGCCGTTACCTGACCAGCGTCGGCGAAGACTTCGTGGCGATGACCCAGCACACGTTTGGCGTCAGCAATCCGTCCTCGGTGACGCAATTCCGCACCGGTGCGGGCGCGGCGAATGCAAACCCGCTGGTGGGGCCGGTGGTCATCAACGAGATCATGTATCATCCCGTGAACGGAAGCGGACTGACGGTGTTTGAGCCGGCGGAAGAGGAGTTCATCGAGTTGCAGAACATTACCGGCGGTGCGGTATCTCTCTACGATCCGGCGCATCTTACGAACACCTGGCGGCTCGGCGGCGGCATTGAATTCGCCTTCCCCGGCGGCGTGACTCTCCCGGCGCAGTCGCATTTGTTGGTTGTGAACTTTGATCCGGTCACAAAC
>DATEKZ010000586.1:0-5752 GCA_035277185.1 Verrucomicrobiia bacterium | reverse complement strand
CCACCGTCGGAGTGCGCGCGGTCTCATCGCGTCGAGGCGCCCGGCCCCCATTCTGTCGGGGTCGTTTTCGGAATTGGTCGATGATGCGGCGGCGGGTGATCAGCAGGAGCCAACTTTTGAAGGAGCCGTATTGGGGATCGGCTTTAAACTCTCCCATTTTCTTCGCCACCGAGATCACTGCTTCCTGAACCACATCCTGCGATTCGGCGTCCGTCAACCCGGCCTGGCGAGCGACGCCATAGATCAGCTTCCAGTACGTATTGAAGAAATCCTGCCAGCTCGTCTGATCGTTCCAGTCTTTAAGCCGTTCGATCAGGCTGAGCCGGGTCGGAATGGTGTCGTCCGGATTCGATTGCATCATCGCTTTGCCGCACGCTGCTGAAGAACCGGCTGCAGGCAGGCTGTCGGAACCACTTCCAGTGTTGCTGATGTCGCCGCTCTCGTCCATGCCATTTGGTGGGAGTCGCGTGGGGGATAACTCGCGTGGGACGCGCGAATCTAACAAACAATTCCAGATTCTTTGTTAAAAGCACCGGCTTCGCTACGAGTTAACCCCAGCACCCGATGCGTAGAAAACAGCTTTCCGGCAGGGGTATCTTTGCCCGCTGGCCGGCGGCAGTCATGCCGCTGTTGCTGGCATCCGTTGTTTTCCGGGCCGACGGAGGAATCACCAATGAAGGCCCATTCACCGTCTTCCGGACGGGCACCAACGAGACGCTGCTCACCCTCAGCGTGCCCTTGAGCGCCCCGCCCACCAACTCGCCTTCATTGCTCCGGTTTGAGATCGGGTTTGCGACCGCCGAACCCGATGTGCCCGACACGTTCTTTGATTCGTTTTCGGTCACGCTTCAGAATGCCAACCCGTCTGCCACTGCATTGCTCCTCACGGTCGATCGCGCCGGCATCCAATGGGCGCCCTCGAATCCGGGCGGGCTGACGCTGGATCCGGCCAACGTGCAACGCGCGGCTGCCACTTTCCCGGACCTGAACCCGGCGCTGGCATTGAAGTTCGCGTATTCGGTGACCTTCGCGCTTCCCGCGCTGCTCACGGGCAGCCCGCTCACCCTCTTTTTCGATCTGTTCGACAATCTGAATGCTGCGGCCTCCCTTGCCTACGTTCAGGGTGTGCGCCTCGAGACAGTCGTGCCGGCAGTCAAGCTGCACTCGGCGACGCTTATCGGTGGGCCCTACGCGGAAGAAACGGGCGCTCTGCTCAACGAAACAAACCGGATTTTCACCGTCAACAAACCGGGCGGCGACCGGTTCTTCCGCGTCATAGCGGACCGGCAGACAAGGATCGTCGGAATCAGAGTGGTCGGAAATCAGGTCCTCCTGGAGTATCAGCTTGTTCAACTCGGACTGCGTTCCTCGCCAGCGGTGACGGGTCCATTCACGGTCGAAAGCACTGCTGCACCGAACGAGACCAATCGGACGTTCACTGTCAGTCCACCAACGGGGAATCGGTTCTACCGGGTGTTCTCGGATGTTCCCACGCGATTGAAGTCGCCGCGTGCAAGCGGGAACCAACTGGTTTTGGAGTATGAGTTTAATCCGTAAAGCGAGGGTTCGGGAGGATATGCCTCTGGCGTGTCTGGGGAGGTGGCGGCGCTCCCCGGAGCGCGACCGGTCCCTCGGTCGCAGCAGCTTCGGCGACGCGACGGCGTGCAAATTCGCCGAAGCGCTCCAGGATAAGCACAGCCGCTGCGCGCCGGGACGTCGCGCGCTCCGATCTGGTTGTAGCTCCCCGATACCGCAAGGACATGTCCAAACGCAACCGGAGCGCGGGCATCCTGCCCGCAGCATGTCCGCCCGCCACCCGCGCGCAGGAGTGATCGACCGCGGTTCGACTGGCAAACCCGCTGCGGCCTGGAAGGCCGCGGTCCGGTGGATTGCGGTTCCGCTTGTTCTATTGGTGGTGGCTTCGAACTTCAGTCCGCTCTTTGCGGCGGATAGGGCCTTCACCCTCAGTGGCGTGAATCTGACCCTGGAAGACGTTTCGAGCGAGGTCGAGGTTCGCTACCGGTCGATGCGCCTGAATCGGGCGCTCAACGTTTGGAACGTGGAGGTGACCCTGACGAATAAAGGCAGCCGTACGTTCCGAGGGCCGTTCGTCGTGCTGATCGACAGTTTTGCGGGCACGACGGGTCCGCAGCAAACCGAAGGGGTTGACGACAGCACGCCGGCAAAGCCGATTTACGATTTGAGCAACTGGGTTCCCGGCGAGACCTTCGTTCCGGGCACGAATTCCCTGCCGCGGACACTCTCGCTTGGCTTCGCCAACGGAACGCCGAGTTTAACGACCAGGGTGTACGCGAAGGCCGCAAGCGGGTACGCCCTGGGACTGACGCGGTCACTGAACGACATGGGCCAGCCGCTCCCCGGAGTGCAGGTGGAGGAGACCGGCTCGCAGACGATAGCCACCAACCAGACGGACGGAGCGTTCGGTCTGGTGACACTTGGACAAACCAACGGTCAACATGTCTGGAAGTTCAGCGCGCCGGATCATCTGCCGGTGTGGCGCGCGGCCGCGCTCGGTGGAACGGACGTGACCGTGCTGCCCAATCCACGACTCACCCGGCGAAGCAGTCAATCCGGTGTCGTTACCACGGTTCAGGGGGGACAGGTCGCAACCGCCGACGGGAGTGTGCAGATCACATTTCCGCCGGGCATCATGGCGCAGAACGCCACCGCCGTGCTGACGCCACTTACGGCTCAGACGTTGCCTGCGCTTCTTCCATTGGGTTGGTCACCGCTCCAGGCGTTTTGGCTGGAACTGACACAAGAACCGGCGAGTCCGGTCTCGGCGTCATTGCGTCCATGGGGGCCGCTCAATGCCGGAGACACGGTCGTGTTGGCGCGTTGGGACACCGGGACGTTGCAATGGATCGCGGCTCAAATGTTGGCCGGAAGCGGCGCCAATGCCGTGGCCACTTCGATACCAGGCGACGGCGCCTATTGTCTGGTGGTCGCCGATTCCGGCGCCACGGCCCCACCGGCGCCGCAGGCCGGCCAGCCGCTCTCACCGAGTACGGTGGCGTTGCCGCAGCCCGGCTCGTTGAGCGCAGCGGGCAGCGTGAATCCCGCCTCCAGTCCGGCCAGTCGCGTGGCCGAACTGGTCACCGCCAGCGCGCAAGTCACCTTCACCAACCAGTCCGGACCTCTTCCCAGTGGAGTGATTCTTCGGTGTGAGGTCATGGAAAACTATCGTTTGCGCGACGGAAGCCGGCGCCTTCTGCCGCAATATGAGAACTTCATCATCGGTTATCAGCGACCCGGTGATAACGACCTGCGAACACTCCAGGCCAATTTTCCGCTGCGCCCATTGTTGTTGCTGGGCAGCGACGAACTCGAGGCCGCCACGGTCAGTGTCGATGTCCTGAGTCCAGCACCGTTCGAGGGCGGGATTCTCGACGCCACGGGCGGGCAAGTCATTCTGGAAGGCATTCGGTTGTTGGCGGGGACCGGCAATCTGGCCGGCGGGCAAGCCGTGCAGATCCGCCAACAGAATCCGACGAATTTTTCCGATCTGGTTTTCGGCGGTGCCACCATCGTTCAGGTTTTCGAACTGGGCGTGGCCGGGGTGGCCCCCGACAGACGGTTGACGGCGCAAATCAGCGGGTTACCGGCCAACAGTCTTTTCGTGTTGGCGAGAGTGGTGTCGCACAACGGACTGTATGGCCTTGAGCCGAGGGAACGACTGGCCACCGATTCGAATGGCAACCTGACGACGCGCGAGCCGGCCAGTGGCGAGCGGCTTCCCGGCATCAACAGTGCCGGGCAATATGTGTTGCTGCGAATCAGCGCACCGCAGGGATTGGTGACCGGTGTGGCGCGGAATTCAACGGGCCAACCGGCACCCGATCTTCCCGTGCGGATCGTCGGTCAACCCTGGCTGACGTTTTCAGGAACGGGAGGGGCGTTTCGGTTGATTGCCCCGGTTGGAAGCGTGGATGTCACCGTCACCGATTTGACGACCGGCGACACGGGACAAACCGCGGTGGTAGTTGCAGATCCTCAAGTCACCGTGAATGCGGCACCATCCACGGCCGCCGTTGGCCCAAGTGTAGTTTCCGTCAACCCCACGAACGCGGCCACGCTCGTTCCGCGAGTAACACCGATCGTCATTCAATTCAGTGAGCCGATTAATCCCGGGAGTTTGGGCGTCAGCGGTATTCAACTGCTCGGCACGAACGGCCAGCCGGTTGAGGCGAGTCTCACGCTGAATTTGAGAAACACGATTGCCACGCTGCTGCCGACGACACAACTGGCGGCGAGCACGCTGCACACCGTGCGTCTGTCCACGAACATCGCGGACTTTACAGGCCTGAAGCTCGACGGGGCGAACAGCTTCGTTTTCACGACCGAGAGCGACGCACTGGACCGGATCCAGACGGCGCAGGTGGTGAGTTACGAACCGACGAATGGGTTCGCGGTGATGACCGGTTCGCCGGGCATTGCGGAGCCGGAATCGCCGGTAATTCTGGTGAACGAAACGACGGGGCGTTCGGCGACGATCCTTTCAAAGCCCGACGGCAGTTTCACGAATTCAATCGAAGCCGGGGTGGATGATTTTCTGAGTGCGGTGATTGTGAACAAGAATGGCACACGAAACACAATGCCGGTGACCCGCCAGATTTTCCGCGATGGTCGCGTGGGGCTGTTCAATGGGGGAGGGGTCCTCGATGCCCAGAGCGAAAACGGTCTAGTGCAGGTTTTAATCGAGCCTGGATCTGTGCCCAACAAGACTGTTTTCAAGTTGGAATCGCTTTCGTTCAGCAACGTGCTGGCTGCAGTGAGCAATACACCTCCCGAAGGGGGGAGGTTGCTGGGGGGATTTAACTTTTCGGTCAAAGGCGATCGTCTGAAACAGTCGGCAGACGTTGTGTTCCCGGTCAATATCGCCGATTTGGATATTCCCGCCGGCGGCAAGCCTGAAGACGCCACTTTTGCCCTGGCGTTTCCCCGGCAGGTCGATGGTGTGACCACTTATGAGGTCATCGATCGGATGGTGTACCAGGACGGCAAACTGACGACCCACTCTCCTCCCTTCGCCGGTCTGGGGACCGACATCGCGGGTCTTTTTTTGCCAGGATTTGATGACGCGCTCTTTGCCCTATTGCTCACACCGATCCAGCTGTATGTAGGAAGCAGCGCGGTTGTTTCCGGCAAAGTCCTCTCCGCTTTCGTCAACACCAACGGCGCCACTCCGCCGTGGATTGAAGGGACAGAGCGTTTTCTGCCGGGCGCAAGAGTAACCGTTTCACCCCTGGGTGAAGCGGCGCGCCCGGGCCGTTTGCGTCCAGGTACCGTGGTGGCCACCAGCGGTGCGGATGGGTCATTCGTGATGATGTTGCCCGCGGGCGCAGAGGTTGCGCTTCGAGCAACACATCCCCGCTACCCGGGATTGGCGGCCTACAAGCAATCGACCCTGCCCGGCTACGAACTCAACTTCGTCTTGGCGCTTTTGGGACGCGTCCTGTCAGCGTACGATTTGGTTTTTCTCTTCGAGAATCCGGCGTCGGGTCCCGACACCAATACGCCGCCGGAACTTTTCTACAGTCATTTCCCACTGTTTCCCGCGCCAGGAACCAATGCGATCATCCGCCTGTTGGCTACCGACAATGCCTCCGCTCCCACGATAACCGCCACCGTTGATTCTGTACAATCGTCGGCGACAAATGTGAATCTGACTCCCGCCGATGTCGTTTTTCAACTCACCAGCGAGGAGTCCGTTGGCGCTTTCGGCAAACGA
>DATEKZ010000585.1:0-3539 GCA_035277185.1 Verrucomicrobiia bacterium | reverse complement strand
TGATAGATAAGCTCGCGGGATCGGAATCCCGCGCTCCGATGAAATCTCCAAATCGTTCCAATGAAATTGCGCGGTCGCTTCGCGCGTTGGATGAGAAGTACGGCACACATCCGGCCCAGCCTTTTCGCGGCTGGCATGCGCGTGGTTACCTGCCGCATTGCGACAAGCCCGGCCTCCTCCAGTTTGTCACGTTCCGGCTCGACGATGCCATGCCCGCCGAACGACGCCACGAATGGGAGGCTCTGCGCGAAATCGAGGACGAGCGCGAGAGACGGACGAGGCTGGAAGCGTACCTCGATCGCGGCTACGGCGGCTGCCGTTTGAAGGACCCGGGCGTGGCCGGATTGGTCGAGCAAGCTCTTCACTGCCACGACGGGGAGCGGTACCGGCTTTGCGCCTGGGTGGTCATGCCCAATCACGTTCACGCGCTTTTCGAGGAATGGGAAACGCCGATGGACAAGGTGCTTTACACCTGGAAACGATTCACGGCGGCACGCGCCAACGAATTGCTCGGTTTGAGCGGGCGTTTTTGGCAGCCCGAGTATTGGGACCGCTACATGCGCGACGGGGAACATTTCAACAGGGCGCGGCATTACATCGAATCGAACCCCGTGAAGGCCGGCTTGTGCGCCAACCCCGCAGACTGGCTGTGGAGCAGCGCAAATCCGAAGTGGTCATGGAATCTGAAGGAGGGCCAATCGCGCTACTTGGGCGGGCACCTGGCCAGCGTCAATTGGACGAAGTTTGTCGAACGAGCGCGAGGCGCCGGTGGCACACGTGCGCAGCCACCCCTGCAAGCATGAACGTTGGGGAGGAGCGCAGGATTCCGATCCTGCGGATTCGTATTTGGCATCGCGGAAGGGACTCGCGGGATCGGAATCCCGCGCTCCGGCACTTCCCAAAGGCGCTGGCCCTGTTATCATCACGACATGACCATCCGCGTCTTCATCATGTTTTCGCTTGCCGTGCCAACAATTGTCTCCGCCGCTGACGATACCCTGAGGCTGAACCTGCGCCCGCGCGGGTCGGCGGCTCCCGGTGCGGAGACCGTAAAGCAGGTCGAGTGGGATCCAAGGAAGACCGCGCTGATCATCTGCGACATGTGGGACGATCATTGGTGCAAGTCGGCGGCGCGGCGAGTGGCGGAAATGGCGGGGCCGCTGAACGAAGTCGTGAAACAGGCGCGGGCGCGCGGAATATATATCATTCACGCGCCCAGTTCCGTCACCGCGTTTTACAAGGACGCCCCGCAAAGACGCCGTGCGCAGGCTGCGAAGTTTGTGAAAACGCCGGCGCCGCTCGCGACTGCTGAACGATGGGGTACCGCGTGGTGCTGGACAGATCCGAAACGGGAGGCGGTCCTGCCGATTGACGATTCGGATATGGGCTGTTCGTGTACCGGCGAGAAGTGTGCGATTCGCGAAGCGTGGACGCGGCAGATCGCGACGATTGAAATCGCGGCCGAAGACGCCATTACGGACAACGGGCAGGAGACGTGGAACCTGCTTGCCGAGCGCGGCATTACCAACGTGATTCTCGCCGGGGTGCATTTGAACATGTGCGTGCTGGGCCGGCCTTTTGCTATCCGGCAGCAGGTGTATCTCGGCAAGAACGTGGCGCTCATTCGCGACATGACGGACACGATGTACAATCCCGAACGCCCGCCCGGTGTGGATCATTTCACGGGCACCGATCTGGTGATTGCGCATGTGGAGCGGCATTGGTGCCCGTCGTTCACGAGCGCGGACATTACGGGGAAGCCGGCGTTCCGCTTCAAGGAGGACCGGCGAGCAGCCCATGGCCGGAGCGGAACTCCTTGAGTAATGCTTCATACGCGCGGGGAAAGCGGCGTCACGAATCCCGCGCTCCGGCCTGCGGCCAAAGCGAGAAGCTTGCTGGTTAATCCGATCATCGCGCGTTTTTCTGTGTTGCCGGCAGACCTTCCGATTTCCCACCTCGGTCTTGTCTTCGCCTCAGGACGTGGCCATGCTTGCCTTCGTGACCGGTGACAGTGCACCTCCTTCCATGCCCTCTGAGCCCGGCGCGGCGAATGCACCCATCGTCCTGCCATTGACTGAAATGGGCAAAGCCACAGGCCAATGGACGCTCACGTTGCATCCTTTTCATCTCGCACTGGCGGACGCGCCGGGCGCACAGCCTTATGTGTTTCCGCGGGAGCTGTTGATGAAATCGGTGATCTTGATGGAAGGCACGCGCGCGTTTGTGGTCGAGCAACCGCGCAAGACCATGTTCAAGCTGACTCCCGCCGGGGTGACCGCGCTGGCCGATTGGATTGGCAAGCCGTTCCTGGCAGCGTTCTATCTGAAGCGGCGTTTCTCCTGGATTTTGCCATGGGCGATATTGTGGGTTGCCGGTTCGCTCCTGTCGGTTGTGCCCACGGCGAGTGGCGGAGCATCGCCGCATTTTGACGCGACGGGCTTCACGTTGGGATTGATATTGGTCGGGGCGTGGGCGTTTGCAAAGTGGCGACCGCATCCGGTCTTGTTTCTGGTGGACTCGGTCTGGTTTTCCTGGGTGGCTGTCAATCTGACTTTTATGGTCGTCCAGGGTCGCAGCAAGGGCTGGCTCGTACTTGTGGTGCTTTTGTCGTGGATGGCTGTGACCGGCCTGAAACATTTCTTCCGCTTCCGGAGAACAAAGATTGAATTCGAAATCAAGTGAGCGCCTGCACGGGCAATGCCGCGACCAAACGGGACGGGGCGTTGGCCGGAGCAAAGGCTGCTCCTGGGTTTCGAGCCTTGTCGCAACAATCCCGTTCGGGCAAAACTCTGATCGCACTATGGATTGCTCCCGTGCGCGAACGCATGACCCGATCGAGTGGCTGGAGACGTGTCCGGAGTTCTCCTGGCCCCTGGCCAACCAGCTTCGCGAGTGGATCCTGACGTGGGAGCCGGACCTCACGGAGTCCATCAAGTGGAACATGCTTTGTTTCTCAGGACGCAAGCTGGTGTGCGGCCTGAGCGCGTGCAAGAAGCATCTTGGGTGGACGTTCTTCCGCGGGACGGAGTTGGCCGATCCGGCAAAACTGTTCAACGAAGGCGGCGAGAACAATACGAACATCCGCAGCCTTCGGTTGACGACACTCGAGGGGGTGGACCGCGCGGCCTTGCGCGAGTTGCTCCACGCCGCCGTTGAAGTGGATTCCGATCCGGTGGTGCCACCGGCGCCAAAAGTGAAACGCAAGCCGTGGCCGATGCCGGGGTTCTTCAAGAGGGCACTCGCCGAGAAAAGAAACCGCGCCGCCGCCGATTTCTTCCGGAGACTCGCGCCAACCTATCAGCGCGAGTACCTCGTGTGGCTTACGATGGCAAAGCTGCCGAAGACCCGGGAGCGACGATTGAAGGAAACTCTCGCGGCGCTGGCCGCGGGGCGGAAATGGGCACAGCGCAAACTGATTTGATGCCGTCCGCGAGGTGCCCGAGGGAAGCGAGTGAACGCAATTTACGGCGACAACTTGACGGCGAAGTCGGTTACCGGCTTGCCGCTTTTGTCGGTGAAGCGCAGGCATCCCTGCCAGT
>DATEKZ010000584.1:0-6016 GCA_035277185.1 Verrucomicrobiia bacterium | reverse complement strand
GAAATTCAGAGGTGGGTGTTCGTTTGGAATCTGGAGCTTGGGATTTGGAGCTTTCCACCGTCGTCTTCTTCGCCGGACGAAATCTTCTGAGCGAAGCCGGGCGCAGAATCGCCGCGACCTTCGGTCCAACCGCGGCCGGCGGGTTCTCGAAGCCCGGTGGGACGAGTCTGAAGGCATCGGGCCGGTGCGAGTTTTCGCGTACCGGTGTGCCCACACGGTCCGATCCGACAAGCGCGCTCAGCCGCGCCAGTGTTTCCTGAAATTGATGCGGGTCGCGCAGCGCAGCCTCGAATAGACTGAGTTGCTTCTGCTCCGGCTGCGTTGGATCCGCCTGGAACACGACACCCACAATGGGCGAGTCCGTGCGCAGGGTTTCCAAATGCGTATGCAACATGCGGAACAACGTATCGGCCCGACGCGTCGGTTGCGGAACGCGCAGACGGCGTTCAACTGCGGCGCCCGATTCAAGCCGGAGGCGAAGCGTGAGCGACTCGGCCACCAGGCCGCCCAGCTCGAGTCGTTGGCTGATCTGGTCAACGAAACGCCGCAGGATGAACAACAGCGGTTCGATGGTCTCGATCTCGTGATCGAACTCGAACGATTCCTCGAACCGCTCGGCGGGCAGGACGCAGTTCAGCGGCCGCAACGCCGTCGTGGAGGCGGCGGCGAACAGGGCGAGCGCTTCCAGGCCCAATCGTTCGACGACCGCATCCTGTCCGAGCGAAAGCAGCTCGCCCACGGTGCGGATGCCCCACTTTTGCAGGATCAGGGCGACATCCGTGGACGGTCCCAGCGCCGCGACAGGCAGGGAGGCGACGAATTCGCTCGGGTCGGAGACGATTGTAGCAGCCGACGTGAGGAGGCTCTGATCGATTTCGGATTTCGGATTTCGGATTTCGGATTTGGAAAGCGCGGTTGTTCCCCAGCGCGCTGCGTGGCGGGCAATATTAGGAGTCGGACCGATGCCGATGCGGGCCTGGAGATTCAACGAGGAGAGCGCTGACCGCAAACGCCCGGCCCAAACCATCATTTTCTCCGGGAGTGCGCCCGCCTCGCGCGCCTCCGAAGACGAGGACCCCGAACCCTGTGCGAGGTCCATTTCCTCCTTCAACTCCGCAAGTCCGTGCAGATCGATTGTCACCGTGCCGGGTGACGTGTTCTCAATGTTGGGTGAGAAACTGTAGGCGCATTGGAGCATGGCGTCCGTGGCAGCCCCTTCCTGGGCCGCGGAACGATGTCGAATCTGCAGCTGCGCGCATCGAGCCAGCGCCTGCGTGGGCGTGAGTCCCTCGTTCACGCCGGCGGCGCGAGCCGCGCCGGTGGCGTCGCACACACGCGGCGTGTTCAGCGCCGGGTCCACAAGCGCCACCGCCTTTGCCCACAACTCCGGCTCATGCCGGAGCGCGGCTTGCAGCGAAAACTGCGGCAGATGGAGGACGGCGAACAAAAGGGTTGATGGTGAATGGTTGATAGTTGATGGACTCAGCCGGCCTGAACGATTTCGTTTTCTTCATGACTTTCCCCCCGCAGGAGTTCGAAACGAAGCTGCCCGAGCACCGCCGACGGCGGTTGCACCAGTGCGCCCAGACTCAGCTTGCTCTCGACGCGCACCCGACAAACCGCTCCACCGACGAGCGGATGCGGAGTGACGACCAGAGTGGTGGTGCCGTTCTGCTCCAGCAAACGGCGAAAACGATGCCACACGCTGGACGGAATCTTGCGAAGCTGCGCGACCGGATTCAGCTTCAGGTCGAGGATGACGAACGGAAAGTTCGGATCGCGCAGCAGAATGTCGGCGGCTTTGAGCGCCTGGTCGGCTGCGGTGCAACGCACCCACAAGAGGCGCGACAGCACATCGGGTTCCACCGGGTCCACGTCGAAGCTGTCCGCGCCGTCCACTAGCGCGAGGAATCGCCCGTCCGCTGCCACGCGGCGCAGGAGGGCATGAATGACTTGCGCGCTGCCGGAGCCGTGTCCGTCGCCGACCAGTTCGGAGAGTTCGCCCCTGGGAAGTCCGCCACGAAGCAGCGCGTCGAGGCCCGGCACGCCGGTCGTAACGGTGGGGGTGCCGTCCCGTGCGAGCTTTGTTCCATGTGCTTGTGGGAATCGCTCCGCCAGAAGGTGGCGCAATTCGACGATGGTGGCAGCCGCACGCATGCAACGTCCCGTGACGTACCGGGGCAGAAAAGGTAGCTCAATTTACCGGCCTGCAAACCGAAATTTTTGCAAGACTACCGCGTTGCCGCGGACAACGGCTGTCCAACCGGCGTTTGGGTTAAAGGAGAAACGCGGAAAGCTGCGGAAGGGCGGATCGCAAATCGAATCTTCTGCAACGACTTGTGCCACAGAATCGAAAAGCCGAGCGGTTGACGACCTATGAGCGCAGATAAAATAGTCAAACTGGTGTATCGGGAGGATTATGAATCTCTCAGACGTCTCGCGTCCAAACGGCTTGACCTGAACGCGACGGACTCGGACAAAAGAATCTCCATGGAGTGTCACCGAGAGACATAGCGCGAGGGAGTGCAGATCTTATCAAGTTGTTTGGATGACAAGACACTTGCGAGTGGACTTGAGCCATCGGATACTTGGACCATGACAACGAAACAAGTTCTCATAGACATCGCCAATCGGCTGCCGGAGGAAGCGACTCTGGCTGACGCCGCGTACGAGCTGGAACTGCGCGCGGCTATTCTCGAAGGGATTGAATCGTTGGACCGTGGGGAAGGCTTGCCGCTGGAGGAGGTCGAGAAGATGTTGCCGAAATGGATTTCCAAGTAATTATTTCGCCGCCGGCGATTGACGACTTGAAGAACATCGTTTCCTACATTGCACCGCATAATCCTGCCGCAGCCTTGCGCATGGGCGAAGAACTCATCCGGCGAACACGAATTCTGGCTCGTTTCCCGGAGATTGGCCGCCGCGCGCCGGAAGCGGACGGCCCGGATGTTCGTGAAATCATCTATCGTTCGTACCGAATCTTTTATCGTGTCAAGCCCGAGCAACGCGTCGTGCAGATAATCCGGTTCTGGCACGGCGCACGGGGGTTCCCCATCATTCCGTCGGCTTGAACCGGATAGCAGTCCCCAATTTGCCGACAACGATTCTCGCCATGTGAACAAGTTCTCGTGGACTTCACGTTCCGCGTCGTTACAACTCCGGCATGCCGTTCTACGCCGACCTGCATGTTCATTCCAAGTACGCCCGGGCGACCAGCAGAGACCTCGATCTGGAGCACATGGGACTGTGGGCGGCGAAAAAAGGGGTGACTGTTCTTGGCACCGGCGACTTCACTCATCCGAAATGGTTCGCCGAAATCAATGAGAAGCTCGCGCCCGCCGAGCCAGGCCTGTTCCGGTTGAAACCCGAACTGGAGCGCTGGTGCGCCGATCAATTTCCAACGTTCGCGCAACAGCCGACCCGGTTCCTGTTGGAGGTGGAAATTTCCACGATCTACAAGAAGGGAGACAAGACGCGAAAGGTTCATCATCTCCACTACGTTCCCGATCTGACGAGCGCCCAACGTTTCATCGCGAAACTCTCCCGCATCGGCAATCTCAACGCCGACGGCCGCCCCATTCTCGGTCTCGATTCACGCGACCTGCTCGAAATCACGCTCGAAGCCGGCGAAGGCGCTTACCTCATCCCGGCGCATATTTGGACCCCGTGGTTCGCGGTGCTCGGATCCAAATCCGGCTTCGATTCCATTGAGGAATGCTACGGCGATCTCACGAAGCACATCTTCGCGCTGGAGACGGGGCTGTCATCCGACCCGCCGATGAACTGGCGGCTTCGCCAGCTCGACCCCTACACGCTTGTCTCGAACTCGGACGCGCATTCGCCGGGGAAAATCGGGCGCGAGGCGTGCAAATTTGATTGCGCGCTGGACTACTGGGCCATCCGCAACGCGCTGGAAACCGGACGCGGCTACGGCGGCTCGGTTGAGTTCTTTCCGGAGGAAGGAAAATACCATCTCGACGGCCATCGCACGTGCGGCGTGTGCCTCGATCCAGAGCAGACAAAAAAGCACGGCGGACTATGTCCGACCTGCGGCAAGGAACTCACCGTCGGCGTGATGCATCGGGTCAACGAACTGGCTGACCGTCCGGAAGGCGGGCATCCTGAAGCGGCGGCGCCGTTCCGCAGCCTGGTGCCGTTGTCCGAGGTGCTTTCGGAGATTCACCGCGTCGGCGTGTCGAGCCGCAAGGTGGCCGAGAGTTACGAGAAACTGGTGAGCCGGATCGGCTCCGAACTGTTCATCCTCGAACACGCGCCGGTTGACGAGCTACGCCAGGCCGGTTCGGAGTTGCTGGCCGAGGGCATCCGGCGGATGCGCGAGGGTCGTGTCATCCGACAGGCGGGATATGACGGCGAGTATGGAGTCATCCGCGTTTTCACGGATCATGAACTCGATCGAAGCGGCGGAGTGAGTTTTTTGATCGACGTGCCGGTGTCGAAAGCGAAGGCGGAATCGGGTGCAGCGGCAGCCAGGGAGGTGGAGCGCGGAGCTCCGATTCCGCGAGATGATAAATCGGAACTTGCATCCGTTCGTGTCGATTCGGAAGCCGGCGGCCTGCGGGAGTCCGCGGCCGCTTTTTGCAACGACACACCGCCGCTGCCATTCTCGTCCGATCTACTCGTCGGCCTGGACCACGATCAGCGCGCCGCGGCGGAGATCGTCGATGGCCCATTGATGATCATTGCCGGGCCCGGAACCGGCAAGACCCGCACGCTCACTCATCGGATCGCTCATCTGATCACCAATCGGCACATTCCGGCGGAACAAGTCCTTGCGATCACTTTTACCAACCGCGCAGCCAACGAAATGAAAGAACGATTGCATTCGCTGCTGCCGGTCCAGGCGCAGGCGGTGTTGGTGACCACGTTCCATGGCCTGTGCTATCGGCTGCTGCGCGAGCACGGTGGGCGGCTGGGATTGCCGGCCACGCTGCGCATTGCGAGCGAGGAGGAACGGCGAGCGTTGCTCGTCGAGCAACTGAAGCTCACAGTGCGCAAGGCTGAACGGTGGCTGAAGCGTATCAGCAAATCGAAAATGGGACCGGATGCCGCCGGCGAGCCGATAGCGTCACGCGGGTCGCGCGACCTTCCCGAGGACGAAACGAGCATCGTTCTGGCCGCTTACGAAAAGGCGATGCGCCGGCGCGGCTGGATCGATTTCGACGATCTTATCGGTCTCAGCCTCGAACTGCTCGAACGGCATCCCGATGTCGCGGCGCAGTGCCGGGAGCGCTTCCCGTGGGTGTCCGTGGATGAGTTTCAGGACATGGACACGCTCCAATACGAACTCATCAAGAGGCTCGTTCCACCGAATGGCAATCTCTGCGCCATTGGCGACCCCGATCAGGCGATCTACGGATTTCGCGGTGCGGAGCCGCGCCTCTTCCTGCGGTTCGTTTCCGACTATCCCGCCGCCGGCACCGTCCATCTCCATCGCAACTACCGCTCCGGTCGCGGGATTGTCGAAGGCGCGCTGCAAGCCATCGCCCCGGGTTCGCTGGTTGAAGGCCGCGTGCTCGAAGCGCTGAACGCCGATCCGACGAGAATTACCATCCACGAGTCGCCCACCGACAAAGCGGAAGCGGAGTTCGTCGTGCATCGTATTGAGAAACTCATCGGCGGCTCCGGTTTCTTTTCGTTGGACAGCGGCCGAGTCAACATTGGCGAGCGGTGTGGCGCCTACTCCTTTTCCGATTTCGCGGTTCTTTATCGGACCGATGCGCAAGCGGAGGCGCTGTGCGAAGCCCTCGTCCGCTCCGGCATTCCGTTCCAGCGACACTCCCATCGGCCGCTGATCGAGCACCCGGCAGTGCAAGCGGTCCTTGAGTCGGCGCGCGCAATGCCGGCGGAACAACCCGTGGAGGACCGATTGAAAGAGGCGGCTTCATGCCAAAACCGACGCGAGGAGGCTCTGACTTCCAATCGGCATTCCACAGCCTGCCGTCCGCCATCGAGTGAGCCTCCTTACATTGGCTGCCACAGTCTGGAACAATTCATT
>DATEKZ010000583.1:0-4946 GCA_035277185.1 Verrucomicrobiia bacterium | reverse complement strand
CTGACGCCCCGACCCTCCGGTTGATCCTTGCCGACACGACGCCGCAGCCGCCGGAATGAAAGGCCTGTTCATCACATTTGAGGGCACTGAAGGCTGTGGCAAATCCACCCAGGCCGGCTTGCTTGCCGAAAGGTTGCGCCGAACCGGACAGGCCGTCCGAGTGTTGCGCGAACCGGGCGGGACACCGATTGGCGAGGAGATTCGCCACACGCTCAAGCACAGCCGTCTAAACCACGCGATGACGGCGGAGGCGGAATTGCTGCTCCTGAACGCCAGTCGGGCGCAACTCGTGCGCGAGGCGATTCGCCCCGCTTTGGCGGCCGGCGAAGTGGTGCTGTGCGATCGCTTCTACGACTCCACCGTCGCCTACCAGGGGTACGGCCGCCAGCTCGACCTGAAAATGGTTCGAACACTGATCGACTTTGCCGTCGGCGAAACGCGTCCGGACCTGACATTGATGTTGGCGGTCCCGCTGGAAGTCAGCGAGGCGCGCCGGCGGCAACGCCAGGGTAACGGTCCGGCCGTGCGCGACCGTTTCGAGGAGGCCGACCGGGCCTTCTTCGAGCGGGTGGAAGCGGGCTTTCGTCAAATCGCCGCCGAGGAACCGCAACGCGTCGCCCTCATCGACTCGACCCGGGAGGTGGAAAAGGTCAGCGCGGACATCTGGTCGCGTGTCGCGTCTCTGCGCACGCAAGCCGGGCGCGGCTGAAGCGTTCCGATTTCGCCGTTGACATTTACCCGGCTCATCTCAAGTTGAACAGGCTTACTCAGGAATGAAAACCATTTTGTTTGTCTGCACGGGGAACGTTTGTCGCAGCCCGATGGCCGAAGGGCTGCTTCGGGATGCGGTGTGGGCGCGAAGAGATTTTCGCGTGATCTCGGCCGGGGTGGGCGCGATCGACGGCCAGCCGCCGAGTGCTCATGCGGTTTCCGTGTTGAAGGAATTGGGGATTGACATCTCGAGGCAGCGCAGCCGTATGCTCACGGCGGAGCTGGTGGACAAGGCCGACTACATATTCGGCATGACTCACGGCCATGTGGACGCGATCAACCTGCTCTATCCGCAGGCGGTGGAAAAAACTTTTCTACTGCGCGAGTTTGATGAAACGCTCGAGATTTTTGAAAAAGACATTTCGGACCCCATTGGCGGCTCGTATGAAGTCTATTGCGAGTGCCGGGACCAAATCGAACAAGGAATAGCCTCCATGCTGAAATTCATTGATCAAACGCTCGGCGGCACCGATGCCGCGGAGCCAAAGGACAAGTCCCTTTCACTCGCGCTGGGGGCCGACCACGCCGGTTACGAGTTGAAGGAAGCGCTGAAACAGCACCTGCTACAACGCGGGATCCGGGTGGCGGATCTCGGCACGGGATCCACGCTTTCCAGTGACTACCCCGATTTCGCCCAGGGCGTCGCGCAAGTCGTCGCCAGCCACAAGGCCGATCTGGGAGTGTTGGTCTGCGCCACGGGCGTGGGCATGAGCATCGCCGCCAATAAAGTCCCCGGCGTGCGCGCCGCGCTGGTGTTCGACGAAAAGATGGCGGCACTGGCCCGGCAACACAACAACGCGAACGTCCTTTGCCTGGGCGGAAAGTTTGTCGCGCCGGAACTGGCCAAACGTATCGTTGATACCTTTGTCGATGCCAGCTTCGAAGGGGGCCGGCATGAACGCCGGTTGAACAAGCTCGGGCAGCTGGACGCGGCGGCCGGTTTGAAACTGGAAACAGTCGATCCGGAAATCGCCGGGGCCATCGGCCTGGAACGGCAACGGCAGCAGGAAAACATCGAGCTGATCGCCAGCGAGAATTTCACCAGCCCGGCCGTCATGGAGGCGCAGGGATCGGTACTGACCAACAAATATGCCGAGGGCTATCCCCGGAAACGCTGGTATGGGGGTTGTGAAAACGTGGATTCAGCGGAACAAGTAGCGATCGACCGCGCCAGGAAACTGTTCGGCGCCGAACATGCCAACGTTCAGCCGCACTCCGGGAGCGGCGCGAACATGGCCGTTTATTTCGCCTTTCTCAAACCGGGCGACAGGATGCTGACGATGGACCTGAGCCATGGCGGCCATCTGACCCACGGCAACAAGGCAAATTTCTCCGGCCGGTTTTTTGAAATCATTCATTACGGCGTGCGCAAGGACGACGAGCAAATCGACTACGACCAGCTCGCGCGCATGGCGCAGGAACACCGGCCGAAAATGATCACGGTCGGCGCCAGCGCCTACCCGCGGGTTATCGACTTCAAGCGCATGGGCGCGATCGCGCGCGATGTGGGCGCGCTCCTGCTGGCGGATATTGCGCACATCGCGGGTCTGGTTGCCGCAGGCATTCACGCCAGCCCGATCGAGCATGCCGATTTCGTGACCACGACCACGCACAAAACGCTGCGGGGACCCCGCGGTGGATTAATCCTGTGCCGGGAGAAATACGCGAAAGAGATCGATTCGATGGTCTTCCCGGGCATTCAGGGCGGACCGCTCATGCACGTGATCGCGGCCAAGGCGGTCTGTTTTCAGGAAGCGCTGCAACCGGGCTTCAAGGACTACCAGGAACAAATCGTAAGGAACGCGAAGGCGCTGGCGGACGGCATGAAGCGGAATGGGTTCCGTCTCGTCAGCGGCGGCACGGACAATCACGTGATGCTGGTGGACGTGGGCAGCCGAGGGCTGACCGGCAAGGAATGCCAGATCGCGCTCGATGAAGCCGGCATCACCGTGAACAAAAACACGATTCCTTTCGAGACGCGCTCGCCGTTTCAGGCCAGCGGCATCCGGCTGGGCACTCCGGCGGTAACCACACGCGGCATGAAAGAGCTGGAGATGGCGGCCATCGCGGACATGGTTTCCGAAGTTTTGCTGGACATCAAAAATGTTGACGCGGCCCGGAAGGTGCGCGAACGTGTCCGCGAAGTAACCGCAAGATTTCCCTTGCCGTATTGATTTACTGATTTGTCCCTTGGCAGTCCTTGTGGATTTGCCGTGATTGAACGCCGTCCGGCGTTTCAATGACCAAGAGGGAGTATCGGTGTATCCGAACATGCCTTGACCCGCAGGGTCGCGAACAATTCATCATCAAGCCGTTATGCCACGAGTAGCCAAAAAAAACGCCGGTCCCAAGGGGAAGGCGAAGAGAAATGCGATGCTGGACGGGCTGCCGGCCGACGTGGACACGGCATCGCTGACCGAAGACGCCACGCGGCCAAAATTGTCCGAAGAACTCGAACCGCCAACCCGGCCGACCGAGGCCCCCGAGGAGGACGCGGTTGCCGCTCCGGAGGCAAAGGCCGGTGGCAAGACTGTCAACATCAGCCAACTGCAGGCGATGTCCATGGCCGAGCTGAACAACATGGCCAAAGGAATGGGCATCGAGAACTTCGGCACGATGAAGAAGCACGAGGTGATCTTCCAGATCCTGCAGAAGAACGCCGAGCGCAGCGGCATCCTGTTCGCCGAAGGCGTGCTGGAGATCCTGCCCGAAGGTTTCGGTTTTCTTCGCTCACAGAGCTTCAACTACCTGCCGTGTCCCGAAGACATTTATGTGTCGCCCTCTCAGATCCGGCGGTTCGATCTGCAGACGGGCGATGTGGTGTCCGGCCAGATCCGCCCGCCGAAGGAGAAGGAACGATTCTTCGCGCTGCTCAAGGTGGAGGCGGTGGGCCACGAGGACCCGGACAAGGCGAAGGACAAAACCCATTTCGACAACCTCACGCCGCTCTTTCCGAACCGGCGGTTCATTCTGGAAACGACCACCGACGAGCTCTCGACCCGGGTGCTCGATCTCGTTTGTCCTATCGGCAAGGGGACCCGCGGATTGATCGTTGCTCCGCCGCGCACTGGCAAGACGGTGCTCCTCCAAAAGGTTGCCAACGCGATCATCAAGAACGATCCCCAGGTATATCTCTTCATTCTGCTGATCGACGAGCGGCCGGAAGAGGTGACCGACATGGAACGGACCTGCCGCCCGGCGGAAGTGATCAGTTCGACCTTTGATGAGCCACCCGAACGACACGTGCAGGTCGCGGAGATGGTCATCGAAAAGGCACGGCGGATGGTCGAGCACAAGAAGGATGTCGTCATCCTGCTCGATTCCATCACGCGTTTGGCTCGCGCTTACAACACGGTCCAGCCGCACTCCGGAAAAATTCTTTCGGGCGGCGTCGATGCCAACGCGCTGCACAAGCCGAAACGCTTCTTTGGCGCGGCGCGCAACATCGAGGAGGGCGGCTCGTTGACGATTCTGGCCACGGCGCTCGTCGATACCGGTTCGCGCATGGACGAAGTCATTTTCGAGGAGTTCAAGGGCACCGGCAACATGGAGGTGCATCTGGATCGCGCCCTGGTGGACCGCCGCATTTTCCCTTCGATCAATATCGAGCGTTCGGGAACGCGAAAAGAGGAATTGCTCTATCACCCGGACGAATGCAGCCGGGTGGTGATGCTCCGGCGCGCGCTGACCGGCGTGCCGCCCGTGGAAGCGATGGAACTCATGCTGAACAAGCTGAAGAAGACCCAGAGCAACATCATGTTCCTGCTGTCGATGGGGACCGGTTAGGGCGGATTACGCGTCGTAGATTCTTGCGCTGCAAACCTCGAAGGCCCGTGAAGAACGGGCCTTCTTCACTTTCCGGCCCGCGGCCATCGATGGGACGCATCTCAAAATCTTGCAGCCGCGCGGATATTCGGCCACCTCCTTTCCCCTCACCCCGCCCTCTCCCTTGGGGAGAGGGAGCGACGACGCCTGGCCTTCTGCTGGCCAGCGTCTTGGGTTCTCGAACGCCGCTTCGGCTGTTCCCTCTCCTTGGGGAGAGATGTTCTCTGTGTTGGAAAGGAGTTTTTCATGTGAGTTATTCACAGGGTTGGGGCAGAGGTGGGAAGGAAGTTGGCTACCCAGGAGCCGTGCTCTCGGACGCTCTGTTCATGCACGTCTGCTCTGTAGATTTG
>DATEKZ010000582.1:0-7247 GCA_035277185.1 Verrucomicrobiia bacterium | reverse complement strand
CCAAGCCTGCCCGGCTGGCGCCTGGCGTTGAAGGAACCGGGCTTGTTCGATGCATCCGCCAACGCGCGCGTTTCAACCTACGTTTGGACCGGTTTCCTGGTCGTGGTTGCCATGTGCGTTCTCGCCGTCATCGTGCTGAGTCTCGTGCGCCGGCAGATGACGTTGACGCGCTTGAAGAACGACCTCGTCGCCAACGTCACCCACGAACTCAAGACACCCCTGTCATCGATGCGGCTGCTGGTGGATACGCTGCTGAACTCGGAGAAACTCAATGAGAAGACCGCGCGCGAATACCTGCAACTGATCGCCAAAGAGAACAGCCGGCTCAGCCGGCTCATCGACAACTTCCTCACCTTCTCGCGTATGGAACGGAACAAGCACGTGTTCGATTTCAGCGAGGTGTCCGTGGCGCGGGTCGTTGATGGCGCGGAGGCCGCGGTGCAGGAACGGTTCAAGGCGGCCGGCTGCGATTTCGACGTGAAGACTGCCGAAGGCCTGCCGCCGGTGGTTGCCGATGGCGACGCGCTGGTGACCGCACTGATCAATCTGCTGGATAACGCTTACAAGTATTCCGGCGATGAGAAGCGCATCCGACTTCGCGCGAGGGCGCAAAACGGCAGCGTTTTTTTGGACGTGCAGGACAACGGAATCGGGTTGTCGCCGCGCGAAGCTCGGAAGGTATTCCAGCGGTTTTTCCAGGTGGACCAGAGTCTTTCGCGCGAGACGGGCGGCTGCGGATTGGGACTCAGCATCGTGCAATATATCGTGGCGGCGCACAAAGGGGACGTGCGCGTGGAAAGCGAACCCGGCAAGGGGAGCACGTTTACGATTGTCCTGCCGGCGGCGGCGAACAACAGAGTGGAGAGGTGTAAATGACATCGGTTGCCACAATTGCAATCTCACCCCTCACCCTGAACCCTTTGGGAACATTCAACATTCAACATCGAACGCCCGACATCCAAGGAACATCCAATGGAACCGGAGTGGGTGTTGGATGTTGGGCGCTGAATGTTGAATGTTTTCCATCGGTTCAGGGGTCCACTGCGCGAAATCTTTCTGGAGAATTCTCACCCTACCCTCTTCCCGCTGAGGGGAGAGAGGACAGCAGGCGGAGCGTCAAAGCATTCGTGCGTTATCGAACCAACGACCCGCGCGCTCCTCTCCCACTCCCCCAATGACCTCCGCCACGCTCCTCATCATCGAAGACGATCCGACGTTGTTGCGCGGGCTCAAAGACAACTTCGAGACCCAGGGTTACACGGTGCGCACAGCGGCCGACGGGCAGAAAGGCCTCGACTCGTTGCTCGCGAATCCTCCCGACGTGGTCTTGCTCGATATCATGTTGCCCAGGGTGAACGGCTACGAAATCTGCCGCGCCGCGCGCGCAAAGAAGCTCGATATGCCGATCCTGATGCTCACGGCGAAGGGGCAGGAGGAGGACATCGTGCGCGGACTTGAGGTTGGAGCCGACGACTACGTGACCAAACCGTTCGGGATCCGCGAACTCATCGCGCGCGTGAAAGCGTTTCTGCGGCGGCGGCAGGCGGCTCAGACCGCCTTGTTTCAGTTTGGCGACTGCAAACTGGATCTTACGGCCTACAAGCTTTTCAAGAATGAAGCGGAAGTTGAGTTGACGGCGAAAGAGTTCCGACTGCTGGAATTCTTCGTGAAGCGATCCGGACGCGCACTTACCCGCGACATGATTCTGGACGGCGTCTGGGGCAGTGAGGTGATGGTCACCGATCGGAGCGTGGACCGATGCGTAACCACCTTGCGGGCGAAGATCGAGTCCGATCCGCACAATCCCGTGTTGATCCGAACGATTCGCGACATCGGCTATCGATTCGAATTGCCCGAGCAGAAAGGCAACGACTAAATGAACCCGACTCCTCA
Source organism: Verrucomicrobiia bacterium (assembly GCA_035277185.1). Taxonomy (GTDB): domain Bacteria; phylum Verrucomicrobiota; class Verrucomicrobiia; order Limisphaerales; family AV2; genus DATEKZ01. The sequence continues at coordinate 5,354 of DATEKZ010000582.1, read as the reverse complement.
CCCCGACCCTCTCCTCGATCGAGGAGGAGAGGGAGAGCCAATCCTCGAGGTCCGCAACGTCACCAAGTTCTACGGCGATTTCAAAGCAGTGGATGACGTCAGCTTCAGCCTGCCGCGCGGATGCATCCACGGCTTCCTCGGTCCCAATGGCGCGGGCAAGACCACGACGATCCGGATGATCCTCGAGATCATCAAGCCGACCAGCGGCACGATCAGCGTGCTGGGCCGCGCTTCCGCGCTGGAGGTGCGCGGGCGTATCGGCTATCTGCCCGAAGAGAAGGGTCTCTATAAAAAGATGAAGGCGTGGTCGATCATCGCCTATTTTGCGTCGTTGAAGGGCCTGAGTCGCGCCGCGGCGCGACGACGCGCGTTCGAATTGCTGGAGCGCTACGGCCTGAAGGATTTCGCGGAGAAACCGACCGATGCGTTGTCGAAGGGCATGGGCCAGAAGGTCCAGGTGCTCGCGGCCATCGCGCACGATCCCGAGTTTGTCATCCTTGACGAGCCGTTCTCCGGCCTTGATCCCGTGAACCAGCAGGTGATGGAAGAGATCATCCGCGACATGGCAGCGCGGCAGCGAACGGTCCTGTTCTCAACCCATGTCATGCAGCACGCCGAGCGATTGTGCGATCGAATCCTCCTGATCGCCAAGGGCCGCAAGATTCTCGACGGAACGCTCGCCGAAGCGCGGCGGACGATTCCGCGACGCGTGCAGATCGAGACCGGGGACGACATCGCGCCGATCCGCGAGTTGAGCGGAGTATTGTCGATTGCGCGGCTGGAAAACAACGGCGCTGCCGAAGGCGAGGGAGCAACGTCGCGCTGGGAGCTGAAGATTCGCGAGAGCGCGGACCCGCAGTCGATCCTGCAGGCGTGTTTTGCCAGGGGCATTCGTCTGCGCAGTTTCAACCAGTCGGAGCCGACGTTGCACGACGTGTTCGTGCATCTGGTCGGTCCCGACGCAAAGGAGGCGAGTTTCCGATGAGAGTTGCATTTCTGGTGGCGTGGCGCGAATACGCCGAAAACGCGCGGACGAAGGGTTTCTGGATCGGCATCTTTCTTCTGCCGGTGATCCTTTTCCTCTCGGGCTACGTTCCAATGCTGCTGGAGCGCAAGGGTCGGCCGACGCGGCACTTCGTGCTGGTGGACCAGTCGGGGCAGTTCGAGAAAACGGTTGAAGACGCGTTGGAAAAACGCCACCAACGCCGCGTGCTCGACGCGCTGCGGGACTACGCGAAAAAGCACGCACAACCGGGGGACCCGACTGCCGCGAGGTCCACCGCGGGCAAACGTGACGCGCTGGAGGAACTGGGCGAACCCGGTCCGGACGCTGTGGACAGATTCATTCGCCGCGGCGGCAGGGAGTTTTACTGGCGTGAAATCGAGTCGCGCCTGAAGCCGGGTGCGCCGAAGTTCGAGGAACCGAAACGGCAACTCCAGCGTGTGCCGGCGCCCGCGGACGTTCGTGCCGGCGCCGATTTGTCCGGTTTGGCGCAGGCGCTCAAGCCGTATCTGCGCGGCGAGAAAAAGATCGACGTCGATGGCCACCGGGCCGGTCTTTTTGCGGCGATCCTGATACCGGCGGACGTCGAGCGGCAGATTGTTCGGCCCGGACTTCCCGGCTCTTCAACCCATTCGTCACCGGGCGGAATCGAGTATTGGTCCAGCAATCTTGCCGACGACAACCTGCGCGACGAGATCCGGGAGGCAATCGATGCGGAGGTGCGCCGCCGCGAGTACGTCACGCGCGGGATGGACCTGGCGTTGATCGGGCAGATCGAGGGCACCCGCGTGCCGTTCGCGAGTCTCAATCCCAAAAAGGAGGAAGGGCAGGAAAAGGTGAGCGGCACGGATGTGCTGCGTCAATGGGCGCCTGTGGCCTTCGTGTATCTGCTCTGGATCGCGATTTTCTCGATCATGCAGATGCTCCTGAACAATGTGATCGAGGAGAAGTCGAACCGCATCATTGAGGTGCTGCTTTCGTCGGTGACGCCGGGCGAGCTCATGATGGGCAAACTGGCCGGCATCGCAGCCGTCGGACTGACGATGGTGGGCGCCTGGGTCCTCTCGTTGATCGGCATCCTGGCGTGGAAAGCGGGAGCCCAATCCGAAGTGGCCGGTCAGCTCTACAGCGTGGTCCGCACGTCGAATCTGTTGCCGGCGTTTGTCATCTATTTCTTTTTCGGCTACCTGATGTATGCGGCCCTGATCCTTGCGCTCGGGAGCGTCTGCAACACGCTCAAGGAGGCGCAGAATTACATGGGGATGATCACGATGATCATGACGGTGCCGTTGTTGACGATGATGTTCATTCCCAAAGACCCGAATGGCACGCTCGCGACCGCGCTTTCGTGGGTGCCCGTTTACACGCCGTTCATCATGATGAACCGCGCCGCGGCCGATCCCCCGCTGTTCGATCTGGTCGGGACGATGGTGTTGCTGATCGCAACGGCCGTTGGCGCGCTGTGGATGGCGGGAAAGATCTTCCGGATCGGCGTGCTGCGCGCCGGCCAGCCGCCGAAACTGGTGGAACTGCTGCGATGGCTGAGGCGCAAAGACTGAAACAGGATGTGATGCGTAAAACGAATTGAATCAAAGAATACTATGCACGTTTATAGGTTGAACCCTCGTTCTCTGCGTTGGAACACCAGTGCCCTCGCCCTGGGTCTTGGCCTTGTACTCCTCGCCGCCGCCTCCGTCTCCGCTCAGACCGTCGTTTACACTGGCGTCAAACCCGATGAGTTCATGAAGCGCTGGCTCGTCCTCGGACCCATTCCCGTTTCCGAAGACGCTGCGCCCGACGAGGCCGCGCAGAAGAAGGCATTTGCGGGCGACGCGCTGTCCGCCGCCGGCGGAGAAACCAGGGTCAGTCCCAGGGCCGGCGCCAGAGTCATCATCGGCGGCAAGGATTACGAATGGCGGCAAGTCGAGTCCACGAACGACATCGTCGATCTGAAAGTGGCGAAAACGCCGGAGGCGTTCTCCATCGCTTACGCCTGGGCGGAGATCGAGATTCCGGAAAAGACAAAGGCACTGCTCGGCATCGGCAGCGACGACGGCGTGAAGGCGTGGTTGAACGGGAAGCTGATTCACGAGAACTGGATTGGCCGCGCGCCTCAACCGGATGATGACGTTGTGCCCGTTGAATTCAGCAAGGGAAGGAATCAACTCCTGCTCAAGATCCAGAACATGGAAGGTCCGTGGGGTTTTGCGTGCCGGTTGCCAGGTCCGGAGTCGCAGGCAAAGAAACTCATCGCCGCCTCGCGCAATGGCGATCTCGAGGCCGCAACGTTGCTGCTCGACCGCGGCGTGGACATCAACGGCCGCAGCCCGGCGGGGCTTACCGCCTTGCAAGCGGCGAAGCTGCGCGGGCAAAAGGAAATGGCCGGGTTTCTCGTCGGCAAAGGCGCGGACGCTCACGCTCCTGTCCCGCCGCCGGAGAAACTTGTTGATTCGCTTTTCAGCGGCGTTGTCAAATCCGGCTCGGCCGGCGCCGTCGTGCTCGTGGCGCAGAACGGAAGAGTGTTATTCGAGAAAGGCTACGGTCTCGCCGACACGGAGAAGCGCGCGACTGCGACGCCGGAGACAAAGTTCCGCATCGGTTCAATCACCAAGCAATTCACAGCCGCGGCGATTCTGAAATTGCAGGAAGAAGGCAAGCTGAGCGTCAACGACAAGCTCTCGAAATTCATTCCCGATTACCCGCGAGGCGACGAGGTGACGATCCATCATTTGCTCACGCACACTTCCGGCATTCACAGCTATACCAGCAAGCCGGATTTCATGGAAAGCGTGACCGCCCCGGTCAAAACCGAAGAGCATATTCAGTCGTTCAAAAATGATCCTTACGACTTCGACCCGGGAAAGAGATGGCTCTACAACAACTCCGGCTATTTTCTGCTTGGGTACATCATCGAGAAGGCGTCCGGCGAAAGCTACGGCGATTTCCTGCGCCGGAAATTCTTCGAGCCGCTCGGCATGACGCACACCGGCGTCCACAGTTCAAGCGCCGCTCTGGAACACGAGGCGCTGGGCTACCAGTTTGAGGACGGCAAATTCAGGAAGGCGCTCAACTGGGACATGTCCAAAGCCGGCGGCGCGGGCGCGCTCTACTCGACGGTGGGCGACTTGCACCGCTGGAACGAGGGGGTGTTCAACGGAAACGTGCTCCAGGAACCGACCCTGAAGGCGGCGTTCACGCCCGTCAAAACCGAGGACAACAAAGACGATCGTTCGGAAAACGGCTACGGATACGGCTGGGCCATCGGCACGACGCGCGGGTTGCAGGAGATTTCCCACGGCGGCGGTCTGCACGGGTTCTTGAGCTATTTACTGCGGCTGCCAAAAGAGAACTTCACCGTGGTCGTGCTGGCCAACTGCTCGCCACCGCCGCCGGGCGTCGACCCCGGAGGGCTGGCGCACGAAGTTGCGGAGCTTTACCTCGGCGAGAAACTCGCGCCGCGCGAAACGCCGAAGCTCGATACGAAGGTCGCGCCGAAAGCGTTCGACGCCGTTACGGGTCGCTACGACTACGGCGGTGCGATCCTCACGGTGACGCGAGAGGGTGACAAGGTGTTCGCCCAACTCAGCGGCCAACCGAAATTCGAGATCTTCCCGAAATCCGAGACGAATTTCTTTTGGAAGGTGGTGGAGGCAGAGGTGACCTTCGTAAAGAATGAGAAGGCCGAGGTGACCGGGGCGATCCACAAGCAGGGCGGCCAGACCATCAACGCCCCGAAGCTTGGGGACGTCAAAACGGTCAAAGTGGATTCGAAAGTCTATGACGCTTACACCGGCAAATACGATTACGGCCAGGGCAAAGCGATCATGAACATCACCCGGGAAGGCGAGCGGTTATTCGCCCAGCTCACCGGCCAGCCGAAATTTGAAATCTTCCCGAAGTCCGAGACGGAGTTTTTCTGGAAGGTAATCAATGCGCAGGTCACGTTCGTGAAAAACCAGGACGGCCAAGTGACCAAAGCGATTCACGAACAAAGCGGCAACCGATTCGACGCGCCGAGGATGGAATGAGCGCAGTGCGGGTTGCGGCCCTCCAGGCCGCAGCGGCTTTAAAGGAACGGAGTCCTGGTCGAAACGTCAAACGCCGCCCCGCTGCCGAAGGCGCGGCGCCCAGAATGGCGGTCCGTGCACCAAAGGGGAGACGCGAATTACGCCAATTGCCGCGAATTTCCCCAAAAACCTAATTCGGTTCGCGATAATTGGCGATATTTGCGTCCGGCTCGTTTCTCCCGTCTGCTGAAATCGCCGCCTGTCGCGGTGATTCCCGGACCGCGGCCATTCTGGCCGCAGCGGATCCGAACGCGCGGCGACACCGGGAAGATTTCTAACGGTCT
>DATEKZ010000581.1:0-3492 GCA_035277185.1 Verrucomicrobiia bacterium | reverse complement strand
GACGATGCTGGGCGCCGGCCGCGTCATCACCATCACCGGACTGGTGCAGGTGCTCGGAACCGCCGCGCTGGGCGTCGGCGTATTCGCGTCGTGCGGCTTCGCTCTCCAGGCCGGCGCGCTCGACGCGCTTTATCTCGGCGTGGCGGCCGCGCTCAGCAGCACGGTCATCGTCGTGAAAATCCTTTACGACAAACGGGAGCTGGAAACGCTGGCCGGGCGGATCACGGTGGGTTTGCTGATCCTGCAGGACCTGTTCGCAATCCTTTTTCTGGCGATCCAACCGAACCTCTCGTCGCCGTCGTTCGGTCTGATCGTCTGGTCGTTTCTCAAGGTGTTTCTGCTGATGGCGATCGCCTTCGCGGCGAGCCGGTACGCGTTGCCGCCGCTGTTCCGGGCGGTTGCCCGGGTGCCTGAACTGGTGCTGGTGGGTGCGCTGGCGTGGTGTTTCCTGCTCGCGGGCCTGGCGGGCACGTTCGGACTCTCCGCGGAAATGGGCGCGCTCGTCGCGGGTGTTTCGATGTCGGCGTTCCCATATACGCTCGATGTCACGGCCAAGGTGACCAGCCTGCGGGATTTCTTCGTGACGCTTTTCTTCGTTTCGCTCGGAATGAAGATTCCGGCTCCGACCCGTTTTTACATCGAATGGGCCTTGATTTTTGCCGCCTTTGTGGTGTTGAGCCGGCTGCTCACCATTTTCACTCCATTGCATCTGATGCGTCAGGGCCATCGAGTCGGTCTGGTGGCTTCCACCTATCTGGGTCAGGTCAGCGAACTGTCGCTGGTGGTGCTGGCGCTGGGGCTGGAAGTCGGGCAGGTCCAACAGACGACGTTGGGCATCGTCTCTTATGCCTTCGTCCTGCTCGCTGTGACATCGAGCTATGCCATGGCCCAAATCGACACGCGCGTGGTCCGTCTGATCGGATGGCTGAAGGGAATCGGCCTTAAGGATTTGGACCAGCCGAACGGCGACACTCCTCCGACTCCGGAGCAGGCGCGGGTGTTTGTCCTGGGTTTTTCCTGGACGGCCAGCTCATTGTTGGAAGAGATCACCCGCGATGAGCCGGCGATGCTCAAGGAATTGGCCGTCGTCGATTTCAATCCGCGCGTGAACCAGGAACTGCGCCGGCGCGGCGTCCGCGCCATCTACGGCGACATCAGCCAGCGCGACACCCTCGTGCACGCCGGCATCGGCCGCGCGGAGGTCATCATCAGCACATTGCCCAATACGGTGCTCAAGGGAACCAGCAACCTGCGGCTGGTGCAGCAATTGCGGGAAGTCAATCCGCGCGCACAGATCATCGTGCACGCGGAACTGTTTGCCGACGTGCCAAAGCTGTATGCTGCGGGCGCCAGTTACGTCTGTGTGCCGCGGCTCATCGAAGCCGTGGATTTGTTCGGACTGGTCCGGTCGGCACAAAAGAATCAACTGGCGGAAAAACGCGAGCAACTGGACCGCGAGCTGGCGGACCGGCGCGAAGTGATTCCCTGATGGTGACCGGTGGAGCGTGACGGCGTGGTGGATCAACCCTATGAACTTGAAACAGGCGGAAATTGCAGCAGTAAAGGCGGCTCGGGCGGCGGGAGAATTGATGCGGCGGCATCTTCGGTCCGTGAAAAAAATCCATTCGTCCACGCAACACGACATCAAGCTGGAGCTGGACGTGCGCTGCCAGAAGCGGATCGAGCGTACGCTCCGGTCGGCTTATACGTCCATCGCGATCCTGGGTGAAGAGGGCGTCGTGGGCGACACGGAGGCGGAGTATCGGTGGGTTGTCGATCCGATCGACGGAACAGTGAACTTTACCTATGGGATACCGCATGCCTGTGTGTCCATTGCCTTGCAAACGCGGTCCGCGGAATCTGGAGCGCGGGATTCACAGAAAGGGCGGGCGGCGCCGCCGGGTACGGGTGAGGCGTATCGGACGTTGATCGGAGTTGTTTACGATCCGTTTTGCGACGAACTGTGGACCGCAATTCGCGGCGGACGCGCCCGCCTGAACGGGGAAATGATCCGCGTGAGCGATCGAAGCCGATTGAAGGAAACCATCATTACCGTCGGCTTCGCCAAGCACAAAACGACTTTGAATCAAATGATTCCCGTGGTGAACCGGATGGTCCACCGCGTCCGCAAGATCCGCATCATGGGGTCGGCGGCGCTGGCGATGACCTATGTGGCCAGCGGCCGGATGGACGCCTACCTCGAGACGGGCATTCGTCTCTGGGACATCGCCGCGGGCGGGTTGATCCTGGAGTGTGCCGGCGGTGATTTCTGGCATGAGCCTTTGTCCGGTCAACACCGATACCGCGTGATCGCCAACAACGGCCGGCTTCGACGGGTGCTGCGGTCTTTGATTTAGCGGTTGCAAACTTTCATCTCCCCGCCATCCTCCGCGCACATGAAGTCCGTTTGGCTTCTCCTCCTTTCTCTGACGTTCTGCGCGTTCCCCCTTCGGGCCGGCACGCTGGCACAATTCCGCACCGTTCTGGGCGACATCGAAGTGGAACTGTACGATCAGGACAAACCGGTCACGGTGCAGAACTTTATCCGGTATGTTCAGAACGGGAGATACCGCGACATGTTCATCCATCGATGCGATCCTGCTTTCGTCATTCAGGGCGGCGGTTTCTTTGTCACGAACCGCCTGGCTGCCAACCCGTCGATCGACGCCATCCCCACGTACGGCCGGATCGTGAATGAGTTCGGTGTGGGCCGGCGTTTCAGCAATACTTATGGCACCCTTGCCATGGCCAAGGTTGCCGGAGACACCAATTCCGCCAGCTCACAGTGGTACTTCAATCTAAAGGACAACGCTTTTCTCGACGCCCCCGACGCCAACAACCTGTTTACGGTCTTCGGCCGGGTCGTCGCGGGCACAAACGTGTTGAACGCTTTCAAGACGTTCAAGTACACCGGGCCGACCAACCTGATCGTGAACATCGGGGCGCCGCTGAATGAACTCCCCGTGCTGACGACCAACGTTACTCTCAACGACCTTGTTTATGTCGATGTCTCGCTGCTGAGCGTGCAAGTGCAGTCGAACGGCAGCGGCGGACGGGAAATCTCGTGGAACAGTCTGAGCAACCGGCTTCACCACGTCGAATTCACCACCCACCTCCCGCCCGCCTGGCAGTTGCTGCTCAGCACAAACGGAACCGGCCACACATTGAGCACAACCGATACGGACGGTGCCAACGCGGTGCGCTTTTACAGGGTTCGCGTGGACTACTGAAGAAAGGGTTTCCCGCCCAAACGCAAAGGCGCAATCATGCCGGCGTGAAAGTCTTCGTCACCGGCGCCACGGGTTTCGTCGGACGGGCCATTCTTCTCCGGCTTCAGGCGGCGGGGCATTCGGTGCGTATCCTGGTTCGCGATCCGGATTCCCTGCGCGCCCGTGGGTTGCCCGCGGATCCGCGGGCAGAGACGCGCCAGGGCGACGTTCTCGACGCCTCCACCCTGCAAAGCGCGCTGGCGGGTGTGGACGCCGTCATTCA
>DATEKZ010000580.1:0-6197 GCA_035277185.1 Verrucomicrobiia bacterium | reverse complement strand
GGCTGACATGGATGGCGACGGCGATGAGGACGTTTTTTTGAGCCAGAATTTATTTGGCACACACGAGGATGCGTCGCGGCAGGACGCGGGGCGCGGGCTTTGGCTGCGCGGGGATGGCAAGGGAGACCTCGTCCCGGTGCCGCGTCAGGAGAGCGGAGTTGTGGTTTATGGCGAACAACGTGGCGCGGCGTTGAGTGACTACGACCGGGACGGACGCGTCGATCTGGTCGTGACCCAAAACGGCGCCGAAACGAAATTGTATCGGAACAAGGGCGCCGTCCCCGGGCTCCGCGTCCGTCTCGTCGGGCCCGAAGGCAACCCGACCGGTGTCGGCGCGAGCATTCGATTGGGTTTCGGAGAGAAAACCGGCGCCACGAGAGAAGTCCGCGCGGGCGGCGGTTACTGGTCGCAGGACAGCCCGACGCAGGTGATGGGAACGCCGACGCCGCCTGTCGAGATTCTGGTCCGCTGGCCGGCAGGAGCCACGACTGCGGCTCCGATTCCGGCCGGCGCGAAGGAAATCTCGCTTAACGCCAAAGGTGATTTGAGAGTCCTGCGTTGACATAATGTCCGACCATGAGCGCTCGACGCATCAGACCCAAGCCGACACGATCGAAGTGGGAACAGGTATTCCTTCTCCGGGAGGGGGCAAGAATCGTCTGCGCGATCAGTCTGCTGGCCGGGTGCGCCGCGCCGATGCATTGCGTTGCCTTCCGCCTCGAGACCGACGGTTTCCATGTTTATCCGGGAGAAAGCATTCAGGACGCTTTGCAGGCAGCCGCCCGTCATCCCGTCAACAAGGTCGTGAAGGTGCACGCCGGTGTGTATCGCCCCGACAGCAAAGGGCAGGCGTTCATCTGGTTCAATCGAAGACATGACGGGATCCGTCTCGAAGCCGTGGGCGATGTGACGCTGAGCGCGGCGAATTCAGGGATAGCGGACAAGAACAGCCCCGGCTTTCCCGCGGTGGTCAATCACGTGGTCTATTTTGGACATGGCATTTCGTCCAACACGGTCATCAAAGGCTTTCGCATTACCGGGGCAAATGGGTTTTCAACGCAGCGTCTGACGAAACAGATCGAACCGGACACCACCGTTCCCAAGAACCTCTTCTTCTTCACCGACGGTGGAGCGATCAAGATTTTCGGGCGCTCGTATCCAACGATTCTCGAGGTGGAGATCGTGGGCAACTACACCAGTCCGTGTGGCGCGGGCATTTCTGTCCAGCACGAAGGACACAACGAGGGTTGGGTGCTGATCCAGGATTGCGTCTTCCGGGACAACCGCACGCAGGTGACCGGCGCCGCGCTCGATCTGCTCGCGGGCAGTTCGGCGCGCCTTGTGAACTCCCTTTTTGTGGGGAACGTCTCCAACACGGGGATCGACATTGTCGCGAAACGGTCGGGCGAAGCGCCTTTCACGAACTCTGGCGCGATGACGATCTTTCAGCAGTCCCGCGCCTGGGTTGAGAACTGCACGTTTACAGGGAACCGCAATGGCGTGGACGACATGGGTGGAAAGAGCGTTTACACGAATTGCATCTTCTTCAGAAACGTTCTGGAAGGAGGTCCCGGAAAACGATACGAACTCGATCTTCAGAAGGGAGGGAGCGTTTCCCGCTGCTTTATCAACGGCGTGTTGATCGACCCACTCAAGGTGGTCGCTGCAAATGACAACGTGCTGGACGCCCCGGATCCTGAATTCAACCGTGAACTTGTGTCGGAATCCGTCGAATACAGGAAGGCAGGCTACCGCCGGCGCCCGCTATCCGGATTGCCTTGAGCCGTCGTCTGTCAGGTAGTTCGAGGCCTCGATCGCTGTCATTGTAGAGTGGCAAAGCCTGGTTTCGATCGCTCAGCAGCGAGGGCAGGTGGCTGGACTAATTGCTCTTTTCGAGCTGGCGCCTGGCTTTCAGTGTCTCCGCCAGTCCATTGCGAGCGATCGTGTCGTCGGGATTCAGGGCCAGCGCGCTTTCGAAGTGTGATTGAGCGGAGCGGAGTTCGCCTTGCTGAAGAAATATGAAACCGAGGTTGCCGTGTGCCTTGGAATCGTCCGGGTCGAGCCGCAGTGCGGTTTCAAATTCCGCCCTCGCTTCGGTGAGACGGTTTTGCTGCCGGAAGAGCAGCCCCAGACGATAGTGGGCCAGTCCGAAGTCGGGCCTGGCTTGGAGGGCCGCGCGAAAGTGCCGTTCGGCTTCCACCAGCCTGCCCTGACTGAGCAAGTCGAGCCCCAGGTCGGCGTGAGCCTTGGCGTCGTTTGGGTTTTTGTGTAGCAAGAATTCCGAATGCTCCCGGAAAAGACGCGCCAGCTTCGCCTGATAATCGCTGGTCAGCCGGGCGAGATCACTTGCGTTGTGCGGCAAAAGCTGAAACCACAACTCGGCCATTTCGTCGCTGGACTGCGAGCCATAATTGACGGTTTTGGGCGGATGGTTGGGGTTGCGGACGTTGTTGGTGGAGTTGTCGTAGGTGAAGCGCATCGCCAGGATCGTCCCCTTTGGCAGGAAAACAGGCTGCGCGTAACGATAGTCCCCCTGCCAGTTAAAGTCCCACTGCTTGATGAAGAGCAACGATTGCTTCGTGCCGTTGGGCAGCGTGGCCCAGCCGTGCATTTCCCTGGCCAGATAATGCGCGTGCGGCAATACCGCCAGGACGCTTACATCCGCGGGCAGTTGATAGCTGTCTTGCACGACGTAGTTCTGAGCGCCGGCGGGGATATCCATAGTGTACGAAGTGAGAGCCATTTTGAAACAGGTGTTCGTTGGCGGCCGATCCGTAAAGAAGAGACCAATACCTGACTGGATCTGTTCCGGCTTGCCGCTCGGATTAAGGTGCATTTCCACGACCAGGTCGTCCCCCGGGTTAAGCCGCCAGGCCAAACCATCCGGCAGGAAGGTCGGCAAACGTCCCGGCTGCCAACCCAGAAAATGACCGTCCGGCATTTTGGCCGGCGAATTCATTCCGGCAAAGCCGGGTTCCACTTCCTCCGCGTCAAGTCGTCGCGACTGCGCGGTCGGATCCACTTTGATGAATGCGTGATGGACGACCCTGGGGTTGCCCGAACGAAGCTCAACGCCTCTGACGTAGCGCGTTGCGGCCAAAGGCACGCGGATGACGAAGTTGCGATAAACGTCGCGGCCCTCGGCGCTCAGCAGGTACGGCTCCGGCATCGTTACCACCAGGTCCGGTTCTCCGAGTTGCCAGTCGCCACTCCAGGCAGGCAGCGCGGGCAGATCCGCCGGCGCCCCTTCAATCGCGCCATCGGCAACCCACTGCTGAATCATATCGATCTCTGCCGTGGCCAATCGACGCTCGCCCACGAACGTCGCGTAGCCGCCCTCTGGCAGCCACGGCGGCATGTAACCCCGGGCGGTTGCTTTCGCGATATCGTCAGCGCGCTTCTTCGCGTCCGCATAGTTCAGCAACGAAAACGGCGCCGACTGGCCCGGCCGATGACATGCGGCACAATGTTGGAATATGATCGGCGCGATATCCTTGTTGAACGTCACTTCGCCTCGAGGTCGTGGTACATAGGTCTCCGGCTCGGCAGATTTCCGCCCGTGCAACCAGGCCAGGATGCCCAGGCTGGCGCCAATGCCAACGGTGACCACCCAGCGTCGCAGCGCGGCGGATTGGGCGCGGCCAGTCTCGCGCTTTGCCTGCCCTCCTGCCCGGCGACTTCCTTTCCGGGGATTTCTTCGATCGGTTTTGATGTAATCGCGTTCGTCTCAATTCGGCCCTTCGCCGATTGTCACCAACCCGTTCACCGCGATATTTTCAGTTCGTATTTGTTTTGTTCCCGAAGGCCAGATGACCTCGACCGAATCCGCCTTTTCGGCCTCGGCCAGCCCGAAGTAAAGCGGCCGCGCGCTTTGAGAAAGATAACCCGATTTCCCGTCGTGGTAGCGCACGAAGGTCTTCGATCCGGCGTGAACCTTGACGGTCGCCCCCAAACCGTCGCGATTCGACGCAGTACCCCGCAGCTTGATCTTCAGGAAGTGAACGGGCTTCTTTTCGGACAGATTGCTGACCAGCACGAGCGGACGGTCAATCATTTCGTTGGTGATGATGTCGAGGTCGCCGTCCTCGTCAAAATCGACCATTGCCGACGACCGGCTGCTCAAGGAGCCAAGAACCGAAACGATCCCTCGTTTGTGGTAACAGAGCGGGTTGCCTTTGTCCGCCCCGGAGCAGTCCAGCGTGAAGTATTCCGTCTCGATACGTCCGTCCTTTCTCGGCTCGACACCGAGGATGAGCTCGCTGTCGAAGAATCGTCGTCCGCCGTCATTCAACAGGACTGAGTTGATGCCATAGCGAAAGGGATGGCCCATGCCGGCGGTGACGAAAACATCTTCGTACCCGTCCGCATTCAGATCGCCGACGCTGATCCCCCAGGGCCAATACGTTTCGGCGCCAATCTTGTCGGAGATTTCCTCAAAACGCCCGTTGCCCAGGTTTCGATAAAAGGCATTGCCGAAGACGTTGTTGGACGCCCCCTGGAGAAACGCGTCGGTCCACTCCACCGAACACCAGGCCTCGCTTTTTTGCTTTTCGAACGCGGGAACATACCGGGTCTTGCCGTCCTTCGTTTGCGCCTCCGTCATGTCCGAATGCATGTCGGTGATGAAAACATCCATCCGTCCGTCGAGATCGAAATCGAAGAACTTCACGCCCATCGCCCCCCACGGTGTCTTCGGAAAGCGCGTCGCGGTCTTCTCAACAAACCGTTTGCCCTGGTCGTTCTCGTAGTAGCGGTCGTCGCCCTGCATGTTGACCACGTACAAATCCGGGTAGCCGTCTTCGTTCACATCGCATGCGGTCGCGTCCCCGCTCCAGCCTCGATGTTCGAGGCCCGTTTCCTTCGACACGTCTTGGAAGCGCCCGCCGCCAAGATTGCGGTAGAGGATGCTCTGCTCGCTGCGTTCGGGCCGCAGATGACTCTTGAACGCATCTTCGTAAGCGAGAAAAAAGCCGCCCGCGCCTTTTTCCCCGGAGGTGTACACGCCCACGTTCGTTACAAAAAGATCCAACAGTCCGTCCTTGTCGTAGTCGAAGAACACGGCGCCGGACGAATGCCCTTTGTAATCCAGACCGGACTTCGCCGAGACATCCTCGAATCGGCCGTCGCCGAGATTGCGGAACAGGGCGTTACCCATCTTGACGGTCGTCACGAACAGGTCCGTCTTGCCGTCGTTGTCAATGTCCGCGAATGACGCGGCGACGCCGACGCGGCCTCCCAGGCCTACGCCGGCGATCGGGGTGATGTCTGCGAATTTCCCTTTGCCCAGATTCCGCCAGAGCTGGCTGCCGGCCAGTTGACCGACGAAATAGAGATCGAGCAGGCCATCGCCATCCACGTCCGCCACCGCAATGCCGGTCCCGTGATCGTAGTGGGCCGGCTTCCAGTTCTTCGCGGCATCTTCCACCGGGCGGTTTCGGAACGTGATCCCGCTCGCTTCAACACGGTCCGAGAACAGGAAGTCGTGGAAGGCGCCAAGGCCCTTTGCCGCGTCGGTTTGTTTTCGTTTGTTGGTCTCTAATGCGCGCAAGGTCCGGGCGTTGAGCTTGTAGGGATCGAGGATAGTCCGGTTGGTTGGCGACGTGGCGGACAGGCACGTGAGAGGGAGTGCGACGGCCATCAGACGTGACGCCAGAAGGCAAACGGATCCGACTTTGGCGGAAAAAGACTTCATTTCAGTGGCGAGGCAATGAATTGTTTGAGAAATCAAGCGAACAGCCGTTTGAGCGCAGGCTAAGGAACTTTGCGGCTGGATGCAACACGGTCCTTCATGGGGCTGTGTTCCTGATTTTGAAACCTGGAATTGTAGCGGCACTTTGTGACCCCGCTACAGGAAATCAGGCCACGACGCTTCACGGAGGCGTGCCCTGGGGACGCGGCGCCGCCCGCATCTGCTGGGCGCGAACCAGACCGCGCTGGGCCGGTTCGAAATCGGGTTGGAAACGAAGCAGGGTCGTAAATTCCCGAATCGCCGCCTCGACGCGATTCCCGGAAAGGTAAGCGTTGCCCAAATTGTAACGCGCCTCGGTGTAGTCGGGTTGGAGGCCGACGGCTTGATCGAAATGAACGATGGCCAGAGCGATCTTCCCCTGGCGCGCCAGGGCGGTGCCGAGATTGTTGTGCGCGGAAGCGCTCTCCGGCGTGACGGCCAGGGCCGCCTTGAAATGCTCTATCCCTTC
>DATEKZ010000579.1:0-4198 GCA_035277185.1 Verrucomicrobiia bacterium | reverse complement strand
CGTCGTCGCTGGTTCTCTTCTGCCTGCCTGGCAGGCGAACGTCGCATTCACCAATCGGCCGCTCGTTGAGCTGGACCCGAACACGCTTGCCGTTTCGTGTGAGCGGATCAAACACGTGCTGTTGCGGGAAATGGGTCTGCCCGACGTTTGGTGGGGCCGGATTTACGTGGGTATCAGCTCCTCCATGGCCAGCAACCAGCCTCCCGTCATCGGCGCCAAACGGTTCACCGATGGCTGGGTGTACCGGTTGGAATTGCCCCGACAGATCGAAAGACTGAAACTTGTGCGCGGCGTCGTGCAGGTGCTGCTGATGGAGATCGCCAATCGCAACGCCGGACTGCGCTCCGCCGAAATCCCACTCTGGCTTTCCGAGGGGCTCTCTCAGCATCTGATGAACTCGGCCGAGAATGAACTCGTGTTGTCCTCGCCGAATTGGACGATCAACAACATCAATGTGAACTGGCTGGCGCGACACGCCGTCCGCCGCGACCCGCTCAAAGACGCCCGCGAACGGCTGCGCACCCATGCGGCGCTCTCGTTTTCAAAACTGGGCGACCCGGAGCCGGGCCGCCTTCCGGAGGAACCCTGGAAAACGTATCAAGCGTGCTCGCAATTATTCTTCAGTCAGCTTCTGGTACTGAACGGCGGGCGCGCCGCCATGATCGAAATGCTCTATCTGCTGCCGCATCATTTGAACTGGCAAACCGCTTTTTTGACCGCGTTCAAAAGGCAGTTTCCACGCCTGCTCGACGTGGAGAAATGGTGGGCCGTCGCGCTGGTTCATTTCACCGGTCTCGACCCGATGAACGCATGGTCCCGGGAAGTCGCCGTGGAAAAACTCGACGGTGCGCTACGTCCGCCGGTCCTCGTGTCGGCGAATCGCATGGACCTCCCGCGCCGCACGCGTATGACCCTCCAGCAAATCATCCGTGAGTGGGATTATCTCCGCCAGCGGATCATCCTCAAGCAAACCGCCTCGCAGTTGGGGATGATGCGGATGAAGACGCCCGTGGATATGGTGGCGCTGGTGGACGAGTACCGCTCGATTATTGATGGATACCTCGACCAACACGACCGGCTCGGCGCCGCCCGGTCGCTGCCCGGTTTGCCCGCCACGCGCGCCGATCTCCTGGTGCGCGAAACCGTCGGTAAACTGAACGAACTGGACCTGCGGCGCGCTGTGTTCGGAACGCCTGACACGTCGGGCGTCAGCCGGTTGGCGGCGCCGCGGCAATGAGGTTGGCGCCGCCATTTCCTCCGGTCGCGTGGTGGCTGGGCAACTCCCTGTCCTGGCGAAGGCGTTTTGGTGTTCATTCCGTCCGCTGGACGCGGACGGTGACGCCGCGGCACCATCGAAAATGTGCCACTACCGTCAGGGCGGTTCACTTGACAGGCTGGCGACCCAAAATATAGTTCCCGCGCTATGAACGATTCTACTTCGTCCGACAGCGAGGACCCTCCATCAGGTAGTCCGCTTTCGTCCCTCAAAGCCTTCCGTCCCGCCGGGCGCGGGTTCTGGGCCGACACACCGGACCGGGACTGGAACGACTGGCGATGGCAGCTCAAACATCGCATCACCTCCACGGAACAGCTTCAAAAGCTGATGCCCACCCTCACGCCGGAGGAATACGCCGGCAGCAGACTGGCCAACACGAAACTGGCGATGGCCATCACGCCGTACTTTTTCAACCTCATTGATCCGGCTGACGAAAACTGTCCCGTCCGCCGCCAGGTGATTCCGCGCATCGAGGAAACGCGCACCGCGCCGTGGGAGATGGCCGATCCTTGCGGAGAGGACTCACATTCTCCGGTGCCGGGACTCGTGCACCGCTATCCCGACCGCGTGCTTTTTCTCGTGACGGACCGTTGCGCCGCCTACTGCCGTTACTGCACCCGCTCGCGGCTTGTAAGCAACGCGACCGGTTACGATTTTCATCCGGAGTTTGACCGCCAGATTCAATACATCCGCGAGCATCCCGAAGTCCGCGACGTGTTGCTCAGCGGCGGCGACCCGTTGCTGTTCAGCGACGAAAAGCTCGAATACCTGGTGAGCCGGTTGCGCGCGATCGAACACGTCGAGTTTCTCCGCATCGGCACCCGCATTCCCATCTTTCTGCCCCAGCGCATCACGCCCGGGCTTTGCGCAATGCTCAAGCGGTTCCACCCGCTGTTCGTCAGCATTCACTCAAACCATCCGCGCGAGCTGACGACCGAGGTGCGCGACGCGCTGGGCCTTCTGGCTGACGCCGGCGTCCCGCTCGGAAACCAGTCCGTCCTGCTCAAACACGTGAACGACGACGTGACCGTGATGAAGGCGCTCGTGCAGAAATTGCTCATGTGCCGTGTGAAGCCCTACTACATTTACCAGTGCGATCCCATCTCCGGCTCGGCGCATTTGCGCACCAACGTGGCCAAGGGCCTTGAGATCATGGAAGCGTTGCGCGGCCACACCACCGGTTACGCCGTGCCGCAGTACGTCATCGACGCCCCCGGCGGCGGCGGCAAGGTGCCCGTCAACCCCGACTACGTGCTGAGCCGCAACGCCGATCGCGTCGTCATCCGCAACTTCGAGGGGAAAGTCTTCGAGTATGTCGAAGCGGCCAAGGCCGCGCCGCGGTACAAGCCCTCCGAAGATTTCGTCGCGCCGGAACTGGTTTGACTCGAAATCGTCCGGCTCCGACGCGAGTCTCTCGGTGGAGATCGGCTCTGGGCCGGAGCGCGAGTCTGTGACTCGCAGCGGCTTCGCCAGCCGGCAGGCGGCGTGGAATGATATGAGGCGCTTCGAAACTCGGATGTTGCTGCGGCTCGCAGAGCCGCGCTCCGCATTTTGAACACACGCCCTAAGGATATGGCCGTTTATGGCACAACCCCTCAGGCAAAGGCGGCCCGGACAAAGAAGATCATCGCCGGTTTGCAGAAGACGTATCCGGACGCCCATTGCGAACTCAATTACTCCAACCCGCTTGAGCTGTTGATCGCCACGATTCTCTCCGCCCAATGCACCGACAAACGGGTAAACATCGTGACCGCTGAATTGTTCAGGAAATACCGGACGGCAGCGGACTACGCGAATGCTCGGCCCGCCGAACTGGAGCAGGAAATCAAAACCACGGGCTTCTTTCGGAACAAGGCGAAGAGCATTCAGGCCTGCTGCCGCAAGCTCGTTGAACGCCACGGCGGCGACGTGCCGCAGACGATGGAGGAGTTGAGGCAACTCGACGGCGTGGGGCGCAAGACGGCGAACGTCGTTCTCGGAAATGCCTTCGGCATAAACGTCGGAGTTGTTGTCGATACCCACGTCGCCCGATTGTCGCAGCGGTTGGGGCTCACCAAACAGAAAGATCCGGAGAAGATCGAACAGGAACTGATGAAACTCGTGCCACAGGATCAATGGACGATGTTCAGCCATTGGCTGATCTGGCACGGACGGCGACGTTGTGATGCCCGCAGCCCGGATTGTGCCAATTGCGAGATCAGGAAGTTGTGTCCGTCCGCGGATCGGTTCGTTAAATCGTTGAATCGTTGAGCCGTGACTGCCTTAAGAGTTCGGCGAATCCAAACATGCTCGAGACCTGGCTCCTGCTGAACTCCGGCCCCGGCGCGGCGGATTTCAACATGGCGTTCGACGAGGCCTTGCTCGAAGCGTCCGCGCAGAGGGGCAAACCGGTGCTGCGTTTTTACGGCTGGAAGGAACGCGCTGCTTCTTTCGGCTATTTTCAGAAATACGAGGAGATCGCACGGCTCACTTTGCTCCGGCCGTTGGTTCGGCGCCCCACGGGCGGCGGCCTGGTGCCTCACGACGCGGACTGGACCTACAGTCTTGTCTTCCCGCCGGATCACGGGTGGCATGCCCTTCGCGCGACGGAAAGCTACCGCCGCGTTCACGAATGCATTCGCGCCGCGTTCGCGAAACTGAATGTCCCGGCGGAACTCTCGCCGGGTCGTCGCAAGGAACTGCCTGGCCAATGTTTTGCCGGGGCGGAACAGTTTGACCTGCTTTGGAACGGCAAAAAAATCGCCGGCGCGGCCCAACGCCGGAATCGCCACGGCCTGCTGATCCAGGGATCCGTTCAGCCGCCTCCCATCAAGGTTGCCAAAGCCGATTGGCAGAAGGCCATGTGCGACGCCGCTTGCGAGCGATGGAAGGCGCGATGGTTCCCGCTCGAAATCGAGACGCCGCTGAACCAAAGGGTGCAGG
>DATEKZ010000578.1:0-7873 GCA_035277185.1 Verrucomicrobiia bacterium | reverse complement strand
GGCACGGTCGGCCCAGACGTGGACTTCGCGCACCGGACCGATGACGCCCGTGTCCAGGATTTCCCGGATGGCGCGCCGCGCCGGCGAGGCGTGTCCCTGGTTGCCCATCTGCGTGGATAGCTTCGGAAACTTCGCGGCGGTTTCGCGGATGAGGCGTGTCTCCCAGATATTGTAGGCGAGGGGCTTCTCACAATAGACGTGCTTCCCATGCGTCAGGGCCAGGTAAGTGGCAAACACGTGCGTGTGCTCGGCGGTGGACACCACGACGGCATCGAAATCGTTGGGCCGATCGAAGACGCGCCGGAGGTCCGCAACCTTCCTCGCCTTCGGGTAACGCTGTGACGCGGAATCGACCGCGAGTTGATTGATGTCGCAAAGCACGGTGACATTCTCATCCGGATGCGGCTGCTGTGGACCGCCCGTATCCGCTTTCTTGTCCCTGGGCGCTGCGCGGCCCGGAACGTTGGTGAGTTCCCCAAGGCTTGCATTGGCGCGTCCGCCGCAGGCGATGAACGCGATGTTCAGCTTGTTGTTCAGATTCTGGGCGCGCAGGAACGCAGGCGCGCCAGCGATGACAGCGGTCGTCGCCAGGGTCCGGCCGACAAATTGGCGCCGTGTGATGGGGCGCGGTGGAGTCATCTTCGCGGAGAGTTTCATGGGGTTTGCCCTCAAGCGATACCAGCCTTTCAAGAACGAGTCCAACATCATTTACGGCAGGGATGGAATCGCCGGGTTGAGTGGAAAAGGAAGATGGATTGACCACGGATTTCGCGGATGACGCGGATGGGAAGAGGTTCGGCCGGAAATCATCCGTGGAATCCGTGGTTAAGGAGGCACTATAAATCTTTCCTCTCCATTGAAACATCGCTTAACATGGCCGGAGTCGGCAGGACCGCCGGTGTGGCGAAATGGAAGACGCACGGGACTTAAAATCCCGGGACCGTAAAAAGTCGTGTCGGTTCGAATCCGACCACCGGCACCAACTCGCCAGTGCGAGATCCGCTGGCAGCCATTTCTTCATCGATCAACAGCCGTCTTTTTCATCAGACTCTTCTTTTTCAGGATCCCCTTTTCGTCGTCACCCGTAGCTTCGGGATCCAATCCGCCTTCCATGAATTCGCCGCAGGGCTCCCGAAAAAAGCTTTCCGCCGAAGCACCGGCGGAGTACAAAGTTGGCTGACCCGATATGGCCGCCGCCCAGGATCCCCTCATCCCCACGCGCCGCAGTTTGCTCAGTCGTCTGAAGAATCTGGACGACCAGGAGAGTTGGAAGGACTTCTTCGACACATACGCCCGGCTGATTTACGGCGTCGCGATCAGGGCCGGGCTTTCCGACACCGAGGCCCAGGAGGTTGTTCAGGAGACGGTCATCGCGGTCAGCAGGAACATTGGCAATTTCAAGTACGACCGGGCGAAGGGCACGTTCAAGAGCTGGCTGCTCCATACCGCGCGGTGGCGAATCGCCGATCAACTGCGGCGCCGACGCCCGGGCGCGCCGGGGTTTCGACGCGAGCGGGACAAGACCGCGCGAACCGCAACGATCGAACGCATCCCGGATCCAGCAGGACCGGAACTTGACGCGATCTGGGACGCGGAATGGGAGAAACACATCTTCGAGGGCGCGATTGCGCGCGTTAAAACTCAGATCAAGGCGAAACAGTACCAAATCTTCGACCTTTACGTGATCAAGCAATGGCCCGTCGAACGAATCGTGCGGACCCTCGGTGTGAGCGTCGGACAGGTGTATCTGGCCAAGTACAGGGTCACCCGCCTGCTTTCGAAAGAAATCAAAGCGCTGGAAACGAAAGCTCTGTAAGCCGGAATTTGCAGTTGCTTTCCTGGCGGAAGGGCGTTAGAAACAGTGCAATCCCGGCATTCGCTCCACGGCCTCTAGCTAGAACGCTGCTTCACCATGGGAAGGTACCCATGCGGCATGCGTTCTTGCAGATGCTGTTCGACGGCAATTGACTGAAAAGACGGAACTGGATCGCCCAGCAAAGCTTATGTCACCCATTGACGTGGACCGCGCCCTGCGTGTGTGTCCGGACGGAATCGAAACGCCCGAATATTTTTCTCCATGACTGGCAGACGCCTCGTTCAAGGTTGTTATCTGGCCTGTTTCACCACCGGCTCGGGGGTTGGGACTCGTCACTACGACGGAACGCTGCGCGTTCACATCAACGACGGTGAGGTCCTCGTCAGCGGGGACCTCTATGAACGCACGGCGAACGGGGACAAGCCCGATCCCGAAAATGGAATTCCCATACTTCGCCTGGACACCTACCGGTTTTACCTGAAGTCGAAGGAAACGCAGCCCGCCATGATTGAAGCCGGTCTCAACCTCAAGTTGTTCTTCTGTGAATTCAAGCGAACCAGCCCGAACCCGCGCGACTTCGAGTGGACGGAAACCGGGCCCCACACGGTCAACCTCAAGCTCACCCATCCTCCCGAGGGAGAAGCCTTCCCCGATGCGGACAACGAACCCCTTTATCTCCGCGGGCCGGTGACGGACACGCAGGGGCGGGAGATCGGAAGCTTCTCGCTGGGTTGGGTTGACCCTTATCTGCGTCGCGCCCGACTGAAGATTGCCCGCGTCGTCTTCGGGGAAAATGGCTCGCAACAAAAGTCCGAAGTGCCCTGGGACAACGGCGTGACTGAAGAGCTGGTCACGTGGCAGAGCGTCCTCGGCGAAGTGGGGTGGAAGCTCGAACTTCCTGCTCCCGGAGAAGTGGTTGAAATCGGCGAGGAAGGAATCAGCGAAGAATGGGACGCCGGTGAACTGCACAAGCAAATGCTCGAGCTTCGCAATCTTAACACGACGAACACCGACTGGTGTTATCACCTCTTATGTGTTCCAAAGATCGTCGAAAGTTATGGCTTGATGTTTGATGACGCGGACACGGATTTCCACTCCAATGAACTCCCCCGGGAAGGCTTTGCGATTTCGTCGCACATTGAATACCCGGACGAAGCCAGGTGGGGAATCGCCCGGGCAAAGCGCTGCGGTCAGGCCTTGATCCCGTATTTCAGGACGGCCGTCCATGAAATTGCACACGCCATGGGACTTCAACACGACCATCAGCCGAATGGCCGGCACATCATGACGGAAACAGCCGTTCTTCATGGGGCGAGCACGGCCGAGAACGGAAAGACCGTCCCGGAAAGAATTCTTTTTTCCTTCACGGAAGCGGGCGCGAAACGACTGCGCCACATGCCGGACATCTGGGTGCGCCCCGGCGGAATCCCGTTTGATGAATCCACCATCGACTACAGCTACGCGCCGATCAGTACCGGCGACCGGCTCGTGGAGACGGAGGACGTGCGCCTGGAAGTTTTTCCGCTGCTGAAAGAGGTGCCCTATGGCGCTCCCGTGCGAATCAATTACCGACTGACCAATGTGTGCGGTCGCAAAGTCGCCATCCCGCCGGACTTGAGTCTGAAGTCCGGGTGCGTGAAGGGAACGGTCATCGACGCCGCCGGGACCGAACGCCGCTTCAGTTCCATTCTTCAATTTGACCATCGTTCTGATCCGGCCCGTGCGACCAGAAACATTGGGCCCGGGAAGAGTGTGCTCGAATCGATGACACTGGTGCAGGGCCGCGGCGGGGCTCTGTTCCCGAAGCCAGGAGAGCACCAAATCGGCATCGAGGTCTTCTGGCGCGATGCACAAGGCAGGCGGATTGGCCGCGCCGGGCAAACCCGTGTCTGGATCGTTCCCGCCTGCGACGCGGGAACCACACAGTGCGGCAAGACAGTTTCCGAAAACCCCCGGACGTTGATTGCCCTCGCTATTCGCGGCGATCATTGCAAGGAGTCCATCGAACCCGCCCTCGCCAATCCGGAACTCCGACGCCATTACGCGGTTGCCGAGGCGAAACGGCTTGGGCATCGGTTTTTCAGTCGGCCGGCGGAACTCGAACAGGCGGCCGAGTTGCTCCTGGAAGACCCCGTCATGAGCAGCGGAGAGATTGACTGGATCGTGAAGGCGATTCTGCGAGCCGATCAGAAGATACGGGAGAGTTCCACCGTTGTTAAGTTGTGCGGCCTGCTCAGGAACAAGGTAAAAACCATGGGAAGCAGCATTGATGAGCGTGTCAGAGAAAGTGTCCAGACATTACCCGGCTGAAAACCTTGATGCCTACGTCCGAACGTTCGAACCCAACAATCCGAGGAAAGATCCACCATGCCAAGACCCAGCCCCAAACCGTTCATTATTGAAATAGAGAATGGCCAGACAGCCGACATCACCGTTCGTAAAGGAAACAAGAAGCTGTACACTCACCAACTGAACCCGGGCGACAGGATAAGCCTTAGAGTAGGCACCGATGACAGTGGGGGCGGCGACGCCACGATCAGTCCGTCGAAGAAACCCTGAACCTGACGCAGGCTTCGGGGAGCCGCCAGCGCGGGTCGCGTCTGTTCCGCGGTCTGGACCGGCCATTGAACTGTGCTCGAATTTGCAGGCTGAAGATGGGCAGACGCGCAAAAAGGATGATTCTGCGGAGTTACTACTCCCCGGGGGACATCGTCATGCTGACGGCCGCCGTCCGAGACCTGCACAAATGCCATCCCGGCCGGTTTCTGACGGACGTGCGGACATCCTGTCCCGAATTCTGGGAGGCGAATCCCTATCTGACCCGGTTGAAGGAAAAGGATCCGGAGGTCGAATTGATCGATTGCGAGTGCCCGTTGATCAACCGGTGCAACGAAGCGCCTCATCACTTCATCGAAGGGTTCATTCACTTCCTGAGCGACCGGCTGGGTCTCCAGATCAGACCGACGAGTTTCAAGGGTGACCTCCATATTACTGCCCTGGAGAAGTCATGGTTTTCACAGGTGCATGAATTGACCGGGGAAGACACGCCGTTCTGGATAGTCGCCGCCGGCGGGAAATACGACGTGACGATCAAATGGTGGGACAACGAGCGGTATCAGGCGGTCGTGGACCATTTCAGGGACAGGATCCAGTTTGTGCAGGTCGGCGAAACAGGCCACCACCATCCCCGACTGGAAGGCGTGATTGATTTGCGGGGGAAGACGGATCTCCGGGAGTTGGTGCGGCTTGTTTACCATTCCCAGGGTGTTCTTTGTCCCGTCACGTGCCTGATGCACCTGGCGGCGGCCATTGAAACCAAACCGGCGTTCCCGCGGAAGCGCCCATGCGTGGTGATTGCCGGCGGCCGTGAACCGGCGCACTGGGAGGCGTATCCGCACCACCAGTTCATCCATACCATCGGCGCGTTGCGCTGTTGCGCGAACGGCGGATGCTGGAAGGACCGCGTTTATCCCCTTGGGGATGGCGACACGCGAGACAAGCCGGAGAATTTGTGTCAAAACCTGGCCGGTCATTTACCCCGGTGCATGGACATGATCACGCCCAGCGATGTCATCGGCCGGATTGAAAAATATGTCGAGGGGGGCATGGCCAGGTATCTTTCCGCGCGCCAGGCCAGGGCGGCGCGCGAGGGCGTCGCGAGTACGCGGGTGAATTCATTCGACGAAGCCCGCTTGACGGTCCGCAGCGTCCGGGCGGCGTCCGAGGGTTTTATCCGGAGAATTCCGGTCTGCCCGCGCACCTACGATGGCCGGGGCATCGTCATTTGCGGAGGCGGCGCCCGATACCTTACCAACGCCTGGGTCTGTATCCACATGGTGCGACGCGTGGGATGCGCGCTGCCGATTGAACTCTGGCACCTGGGCGGAGAAAAAGTGAATCCCGCCGTGAGGAAGCAGCTTCAGTCCTTGGGCGTCCGATGCATCGACGCTTCGAAAATGAGGGAAAAACTCCCGGTGCGCATCCTCAACGGATGGGAGCTCAAGCCTTACGCCATCCTGCACTCCCGATTCAAACAGGTCCTGGCGCTCGACGCCGACAACATTCCGGTGATCGATCCCCGGTTCCTGTTCGAAACGGCGCCGTTCAAAGCCACCGGCGCTCTCTTCTGGCCAAACGTTGAGCGGCGCAAACTACCGGCTGCGGTCTGGTCTTTCTGTGGCATTCGCCGCCGGAAAGAGCCTCCGTTCGAGACGGGACAACTGGTGGTGGACAAGGAGCGTTGCTGGCGCTCGCTGCGGTTGTGCCTGTGGTACAACGAAAACTCCGATTTTTTTTACAAGCACCTGTCGGGACGGGACGAGACGTTCCATCTGGCGTTTCGAAAGCTGGACCAACCCTACGCGATGCCCGACCAGCCCATCCGCCGACTCGAAGGCGCCGACTGCCAGCATGATTTCCACGGCCGGCGCGTCTTCCAGCATCGCAACCGGGACAAGTGGAACCTGTTCTTGACGAACAAACGAATCAAAGGTTTCCGGTATGAAACGGCGTGCCGTTCCTACGTGAAGCAATTACGCCGGATTTGGGACGGTGGGATTCGCCGATTCCAGTCCCATCTCAAGCAGCGATCGAAATCGCGGATGATTGCAAGATCCGCGAATCCCGAGGTCCGCGTTGTTGCCTGGATGGTTTCGTGTGCCGAACGTGAAAAAACGAGGGCACAAACCCTGGCGAGGCTGGCGTTGACGGACTGGGGGCGGCGTCCGGTGCGGGTTCAGGTTGACTCCTCCCGATACAAGAACCGCGTGTTGCGAATCAGCCATACGCATCGTCACGCCCTGTTGAACAGCCTGCGGTGGGAAGCGGATTACGTGCTGATACTCGAGGACGATCTGAGGTTCAACCGGTTCTTCTGGCATAACCTGGCGAATTGGAGCCCGCTGACCGATCGGACCCTGGACCTGGGCAGTCTTTATAATCCCGACGTGCGTCCCCTGGCGTGCGACACGGAGAATCACTATCTGGTCGCAGAGCCGGGGTCGGTTTACGGCAGCCAGGCTCTCCTGCTCTCGATGAGGATGGTGCAACACGCGTTGAAGGAGTGGGGCACCATTGCCGCTCCACCCGACCTGAAACTGCCGCTTCTGGCAGCGGAACTGGGCGCACCCGTCTATTACCACGCCCCGTCTCTGGTTCAGCATTTGCCCGTCAAAAGCACGTGGGGCGGAATCGGACACCGGGCGGCGGATTTCGATCCGCACTGGAAGACAACGGCCAATGACGTGAAGACGCGAGGCTCTCGGGCAACGGCCGGGCGCGCGCTCAAAGCCGTCATGCCTGACGCCATCCATCCATCCGGCGGTCCGACACCCAAGAACGGCGATCTGTCACATCGTGGCGGATACTGATGGCGGATTATGTCAGAGATCGCGTCATCGGCTTCAGACGGCACGAATCCCGGCTCACTGACCCCGCCGCGGGGTTCCCCGCCCCACGTTCCCGATCACGAACTGTTGCGCTGCATCGGCAGCGGAAGTTACGGCGAAGTATGGCTGGCGCGAAACGTCATGGGTACGTACCGCGCAGTTAAAGTCATCTATCGGCAAACGTTTTCGGACGAGCGCCCTTACGAGCGGGAGTTCCATGGGATGCAAAAGTTCGAGCCGGTTTCCCGGTCGCACGACGGCCTGGTGGATATCCTGCAGGTAGGGCGAAACGATGCTGCCGGCTGCTTCTACTATGTGATGGAGCTGGGTGACGATGCGATTTCCGGGCAGGACCTCAATCCGGACCACTACGAACCCAGGACACTCGGCAAACTTCTGGGTGAACGCGGAAAACTTCCACTCAGCGAGTGCCTCCGCGTCGGCCTCTCCCTGGCGGCCGCGTTGCAGCACCTCCACAAACACGGGCTCATCCACCGCGACATCAAGCCGTCGAACATCATCTTCGTAAACGGCATCCCGAAGATAGCGGATATCGGACTCGTGGCTGAGGTGGGAGCGGCCAAGTCGCTGGTCGGCACCGAGGGGTTCATTCCGCCCGAAGGACCAGGGACGGTGCAGGCGGACATTTACAGCCTGGGAAAGGTCTTGT
>DATEKZ010000577.1:0-4749 GCA_035277185.1 Verrucomicrobiia bacterium | reverse complement strand
GCACGATCTTTCGGCACCAGCGCATTCACGAGGTAAACGCTGATCGCTGGCAGATGCGCATTGGTGAGGTTCAGCGTGTGTTTGCCCGCGGAAAGCGGCGCAACGGGTGCGGTGGCTTTGATTCGAATGACTCCCAGGCCTTCTTTAACTTCGTGAAGGGCAGGGAAGGAAGTGTCCACCAGGCTCAGGGCCAAAACCTTTTCATCAAGGCCGATCCGGATGTCTTTCAGGACATGTTGCGCGTAAGCAGTAACCTCTTTCTTTGAAACGCGCCCGTCGCGATCCTTGTCGATGACGACCAATAGTTGGTCGACAATCGCCACGCCAGGGGTGAGATCAATGGAAAGATCAATACGATTAGTGGCCACCGAGATACGCGTCGCCTGCAGGTATTCGTCGAGTCGATGCGCCAACGCATTGGTCACGAACACGAGCGCCAAACAACCCAGCAGACCCGGTTTCATTTGCCGGCGAGTTTTTTGCCGTAGTCGTTGGTTGGATCGCGATACATCGAGTGAAGGTGCATCGCGACATCACCACCCAGCCTTTGCGGCGCGTATTCGATGATCACCGTCGGCCCCTGGATGCGGAAGTAGGCCTTGCCGGCTTCCAGCGGCCCGCTCCAGGCGAACCACGTGTCCGCGAGGTTGGCCTTGATCTCATTCAGCTTTTCGGCTGCCGCCGCGTCGTGAATGATTCCCGACCATTCAGCGATCAGTTCCAGCAGCAGTTTGCGTTGGCCTTCGTTGAGTGTGGACGTTTTCATGCCCTCGGGCTGAATCGTTTCACCGTCGTGACCGGGGCCAAGCACGAGATCGCGCATTTGCGAACCAAGGATCGCCTGTTTGCGCTGCTCTTCAGTCAGGGCGTTGATAAGTTCCAATGCCTTGTCCGTTTCGCGGCCCATGGGACGGACCGCCTTGCCGTCGAGCGTGAACTTCGCGGGTTGTACGGCGATCAGGCTCGGCGTCAGAACGCCTTTCTCGCCTGCGATCGTAAGGTTGAGGCCCAGGTGATGGCCGCCAAACTGAATCATCCACGGTTCCGTTACCGAGGGTTTGCCCAGGAAGGAAATGAAATACTCGTCGCGGCCAAAGGGTGGCGCGCCACTGGGACTCTGCTTCCTCAAGACCTCGTCGGATTCGACGATCCCGACCACTTTTTCATAACCCATCCTGCTCAGGACGGTGGACAGGAGACTCATGGCGGCATCGCGCTGGTTTTGTTTCAAGTCGCCCATGCGCAGTCCGCGATGTTCGGCCATGCTGACCGGCAGGTTGGACCAGCGGATGCGCTGAGCGGCATCGTTGAAGTCGAAACTCACCTTGCCGCGCTGAGTGTCGTCGAGCGTGCCGATGAAAGCATTGGCGGCACCAACGATCTTATCGATTTGCCCGGTCGCAGCGGCTGCCAATCGGTTCGTATCAAGGACCGCAAGTGCGCCAAAGAAGAAAATGGATGGGAGAATTGTGGTCCGAAAAAGGGGGGCGGCTTTCATGCGCAAAGTATGAGAGCGATGGGAGCACCCTGCAATCTGATTCACCGGGTTGCGCGGTTCGCTTACGGATGTATATCCAGCTCGCAAGGAATGGAGGCATGCGGCAGGATTACGTCATGCGATTGAGCCTTCTCCACACCATCGCGAGGACCGCATTGTTTATGGCGGTCTTCCCGGAGAATTGTCCCGCCGCGGATTCGTGCGACCCGATCCGCACGTTCGCTGACGGCAAGCAGCCTGTGCGCGAGATTTTTGTTTCACCGAGCGGCAACAACTCCACCGGCAATGGCACGCAAGCGAACCCGTACCAGACGATCAACCGCGCGTTGCAAGGAGTTCAGCCCGGAGATGCGATCCGTCTGTTGCCGGGCACGTATGCTGCCGGCACGTCCATCGGGAATCTGTCCGGAACATCGAATGCCCCGATCTGGCTGGGCGGCGTGCCGGGCCAGGCGCGACCCGTCATCAGCGGAGGTTCAGTGGCAATCCAGCTTTCGCGAGTCCGCTTTCTGACTCTCGAAAATATCGAAGTCACCGGCGCGACTGGAAACGGGATTAACTGCGACGATGGAGGCGAATACGCGAATACCAACGCCACGCGCCATCTCATCTTCCGCAACCTTTACATCCACGACATCGGCACCGGTGGCAACAACGACGGCCTGAAGCTGTCGGGCGTCAATGATTACTTCGTGCTGGACTGCGAGTTCGCGCGGATGAGCGCCGGCGGCAGCGGAATCGATCACGTCGGCTGCCATCGTGGATGGATCGCGCGCTGCACCTTCACGGACGCCGGTGGCAACGCCATCCAGTGCAAAGGGGGAAGCGAAGACATCGAGATTCGCTGGAACCGGATCATCAACGGCGGCGGCCGGGCCATCAACGTCGGAGGTTCCACGGGCTTCGAGTTCTTTCGCCCGCCCCTTTCCACGAATTCGCCCAACGTTGAGGCAAGAAACATCCGGGTGATCGCCAATCTGTTTCGCGGATGGGACGCACCGATCGCGTTCGTTGGAACCGTCAACTCACTGGCGGCGAACAATACGATTGTCGAACCGCGCCGCTGGGTTCTGCGCATTCTGCAGGAAACGGTCTCCAGCGGAGGCTACACGTTCCTGCCGTGTGCGCAGAACCAGTTTATCAACAACCTGGTTTACTTCGACCGTTCCCAGATCAGCACGCATGTGAACATCGGCTCGAACACGGACGCGTCGTCTTTCGAGTTCGCGCACAATCTCTGGTACGCGTTCAATCAGCCGAATCAATCGCAGCCGGCCCTCCCGTCAACGGAGACCAATGGCGTTTATGCCCTGAACCCGCTCTTCAACAACTCAGCCGCCGGTGACTATTCAGTGGCGACCAACAGTGCGGCTGTCGGCAGGGGAAGGAATCTGTCGAACAGCAAGGCCGACCTGCTCGAACGCTGTTACGCCGATCCGCCGACCCTCGGCGCGTTTGAAGCGAATCCACCGGTGCCCCCGCGGGCGGATGCGGATGGCGATCTCATGCCGGATGACTGGGAGGAGGCGAACAACCTCGACAAGGATGATCCCGCGGACGCCGTTCTGGATGCCGACAACGACGGACTCAGCAATGTGGGCGAGTACCTGGCCGGCACGGACCCGAACGATTCGCAGTCAGTCTTCGCGCTGCGCTCGGCGCAGATTGCCGGCGGCGACTTCTCTTTTCGTTACCCGGCGTTGAGCGGCCGAGTCTATCGCGTCCAGGTTCGCGACCTGGCGACTTTCACTGCCTGGTCGGAGATATTCGTGACGAATGGGATGGGAAGCGAAGTCGAGTTTCGTCAATTGGCTGCATCCGGCTCCGCGAAGATGTTCCGTGTTCGTCTTGAACCGGGTCTGTGACCGGTCCAAGAGTGAACTGGAAATTGACAGTCGCGCATTCTGCAACGGGCCAGCGTTTCGTTATTTCCGACGACAGGCTCACGCATTTTGCATGAGGGCGACAGGTTGGTGTCACTGACGGATGCGATTGGTTGCAGATTGCGAGTCGCCTTCGCGCCAGACACCCGGTCGAACAGATCGGTGCTGCGTTGTGGCGATCCTGATCGTCTTCAATTTCTGATCGGAAACTTGACACGAGGAGATGAATTCCTGTGCAGCGCGAATTCATTTTTCGAAGCGGAGGTCGGGCAACGTGCAAGACGGTTGAATTGATTCAATTTTTTTTCACGTATCCAGTGCGCCGGATTTCCACGCGAGCATCGCGTTCAACTCTCCGTCGATCAGTGATTTGAGCGGCGTCGAATGGATGCAAGATTTGCGACGCGCTCGCGCGAGGGGCGAAGACTTTGTTTCCTTGGCAACATGGGTGCTAACGATCGGGTGTTGCCCAGTGAAGTTCCCAGTTCAGTGACAACCGAAGTACCCAAATGTGTTGTAATGTTGTTTTACGGTTCGCGCGGCGCGTCGTTTGCGCCGCGCTTTTCTTTTTCACCCTGTCCATTCATGCGTCCAGCCTGACGCTTGCCTGGAATGCGAGCACGAGTCCGAACGTGACGAGCTATTCGTTGCGTTACGGCACCGTCGCCGGCAGTTATCCAATGGCGATCAACGCAGGGAATGCGCTGACCGCAACGGTGACCAACCTCACTGCCGGCACGACGTATTACTTCGTCGTCTATGCATGCAATTCGTCCGGCCTGGACAGCGACCCTTCCAACCAGGTGACTTACACGGTTCCGGTCACGTCCGGGCCAAACGCGGCGCCGACGCTGAGTGCGCCTGGAAATGTCACGGTCAATGAAGACGTCCCTCAACAGACCGTCAACCTGTCCGGAATCGGTACGGGCGCGGCCAACGAGGTCCAAATACTCGCGGTCACGGCTTCATCGAGCAATCCGGGGTTGATCCTCAATCCATCGATCACCTACACCAGTCCGAACACGACCGGGACACTTCGCTTCACGCCCGTGGCCAACGCCAATGGAACAGCGACGCTCACGGTGACCGTCAACGACGGCCAGGCCTCGAACAACACCGTGTCACGCTCCTTTACGGTGACCGTCAATCCGGTCAACGACCCGCCGACGCTGAATGCTCTGAACAATCTGACACTCAATCCCAGCGCCGGATTGCAGACTGTTTCCCTGAGCGGGATTGGTTCGGGCGCGGCCAATGAAAGCCAGCCGCTGACGGTGACGGCCAGCTCCAGCAATCCGGGGCTGGTGCCGACTCCTGCAGTAACCTATACCAGTCCGAATGCAACTGGCGCCCTGAACTTCACACCCG
>DATEKZ010000576.1:0-5677 GCA_035277185.1 Verrucomicrobiia bacterium | reverse complement strand
TGCTGTGGAGTATTGCTGCCGTCGGACACGCCTTCGCAGACTGGTTCTCATGGTTGAAGTTGCCGACACTGAACCTCGACGCAACCACGGGTTTCTCCGTCGTCATGCTGTCCGGCGCCGCCGCGGGTTTTGCGCTGGCGCGTTTTGCCCTGGGCATCGGCGAAGCGGGCAATTTCCCCGCGGCCATCAAGACCGTGGCAGAGTGGTTCCCGAAGAAGGAGCGCGCACTGGCGACCGGCATCTTCAATTCGGGCACGAACGTCGGCGCGCTGGTCACGCCGTTGGCCGTGCCCTTGATCACGGTGCAGTGGGGCTGGCAATGGGCCTTCATCGCCACGGGCCTCACGGGTTTTGTCTGGGTGGCGTGGTGGTTGTGGGTCTATCGCGCGCCGGAGGAACACCCGCGTCTTTCCGCCACGGAACTGGCCTATATTCGCAGCGATCCCATCGAACAGACGGCGCCGATTGCCTGGGCCGCGCTGTTCCCACACCGCCAGACGTGGGCGTTCGCCATCGGCAAATTCATGACCGACCCGATCTGGTGGCTGTACCTCTTCTGGATTCCCGACTTTCTCAATCGCAACCACGGTCTTGACCTCAAGTCCATCGGCCTCCCGCTCGTCGTCATCTACCTCGTGGCCGACGTCGGCAGCATCGGCGGAGGGTGGGTTTCTTCGGCGCTCATCAAGCGCGGATGGACTATCAATGCCGCGCGCAAGACTGCCATGCTCATTTGCGCGCTGTCCGTGGTGCCGATTATGTTCGCGGCCAAAGCATCCAACCTTTGGGTGGCGGTTGGGCTGGTTTCACTGGCCGCGGCCGCGCACCAGGGTTGGTCGGCCAATCTCTTCACGCTCACCTCCGATATGTTCCCCCGGCGCGCGGTCGGTTCTGTGGTCGGGATCGGTGGCATGGCCGGCGCCATCGGCGGGATGTTGATCGCGCTCGTCGTTGGCGAGATTCTGCAGCGGACGAACAGCTATGTTTCCATCTTCGTCATCGCCGGCTCTGCGTATCTGGTCGCGCTGGGGATGATCCAATTGCTAACGCCCAAATTGGAAGCAGCGAACCTGGTTGCCGAGCCCCCGGCGAAACCGATGGTGTGAAATCAGGGCGCATCTCAGTTTCTTGCATCGTCTTATCATGATCGGTGGTGGAACTGGTCGCACAGGGACATAGCACTTTGTTGCAGCCCTGCACGTGAGCCCCCTCACCCTGACCCTCCTCAAGGGAGAGGGAAGAGCCGAAGCGGCGTTCGAGAACCAAAACGCTCCCCGTCAGAAGGACGGGCATCGTCGCTCCCTCTCCCCGAGGGAGAGGGCAGGGGTGAGGGGGAAGGAAGCGGCCGAATAACCGTGCGGCTGCAAGATTTTGAGATGTCCCGTGAAATTATCTCGAACGAATGATCGATAGCCGTTAGAACCGGGAACACTTATTATGCCCAGAAGAAGATTTGACCACGGATTACGCGGATGACACAGATGGGAAGAATTTGAATCCGTGAAATCCGCGGTAAAAAAAGTGCGGCGAAATGGTTGCTCGTGAACCCATTGTAGGGCCGTGGCAATTCTGCCAGCCGTTGAGCGGCGTCTTTTGGCTG
Organism: Verrucomicrobiia bacterium; assembly: GCA_035277185.1. GTDB lineage: Bacteria > Verrucomicrobiota > Verrucomicrobiia > Limisphaerales > AV2 > DATEKZ01. The sequence goes on along the minus strand of DATEKZ010000576.1, from coordinate 4,077 downwards.
ACAAAGTCGGCCAAAGGCAAATGGCGGTGACAAGTCACCGCATTCCACAGGTTCCGGTGCAAGCCGCGTCAGGATTTTATCTATGAAAACGGTCTGGACCCTTGGCTCTTTGATCCTCGGACTGGCCGTCGGCGGCAAGGCATGGACTGCGGACGGCGGCGTGCAACTCAAGGTGCTCATCGTCACCGGCGGCCATGGCTTCAAGGCCGAGCCGTTCTTCCAGATGTTCAAAGACAATCCGGAGATCACCTTCACTCACGCCGAGCACGCGAAGACCAACGCCACCGCCTACGAACGCGATGACTTGCTCACCTATGATGCCGTCGTGCTCTACGACATGCCTAAGACCATTACTGACGCGCAGAAGGGGAAGTTTCTTTCGCTCTTCGACAAGGGCATCGGGTTGGTGGTCCTGCATCATGCCCTCGTGTCATATCAGCATTGGCCCGACTACGAGCGGATCGTCGGCGGCCGATATCCGGAACCGGATCCGAACAAGCCAGGCGCCGTCACACCGCAGGTCGGCTACGAGCATGATGTGGACATACCGGTCACCATCGTCGCGAGGGATCATTCGATCACGGCTGGGTTGAAGGATTTTACGATTCACGACGAAATCTATTGGGGCTATCGCGTCGGTTCGGACGTGTCGCCGTTGCTCACCACAACCCATCCCAAAAGCGGCAAGCCCCTGGCCTGGTTTCGCACGGAAGGAAAGTCGCGCGTGGTATTCATCCAGCCAGGGCACGGTCCCGAGGCGTTTGAAGACGCGAACTACCGCAAACTTCTCGCGCAAAGCATCCGTTGGGCGGCGAACAAAACCGGCGGCGCTGATTGGATTTCGCTCTTCGACGGGAAAACGATCGACGGATGGCTTCAACGCGGCGGCAAGGCGAAGTATCACGTCGAGGACGGTCAGATTGTCGGTACGCCGGTGCCGGGCACGCCGAACTCATTTCTTTGCACGCGGCGCAATTATGGCGATTCCGTGCTGGAGTTGGAATTCAAGGTGGACCCCGGCCTTAACTCTGGTGTGCAGATTCGCAGTCATTGTTTCGATCAGCCGACGCAGTTCGAGTGGAAAGAGAAAGCGATCAAGGTTCCCGCGGGCCGCGTGCACGGTTTGCAAGTCGAGATTGATCCGGGATCACGGGCGTGGACCGGTGGCGTTTACGAGGAAGGCGCGCGGGGCTGGCTGAACGACTTGAAGAACAACGACGCCGCGCGCAAAGCGTTCAGAACCGGTGAGTGGAACAGATTCCGCATCGAGTGTTCAGGAGACGCGATCAAGACGTCGATCAACGGCGTGCCGGCGGCCGACCTGAAGGACAACCGGGTCTCGTCAGGCTTCATCGCCCTGCAGGTGCACGGCGTGGGCAGGAACGAGAAGGCGATGGAAGTGCGGTTCCGCAATATCCGGCTGAAAGAATTGTGACAGAAACGCCGGCAACTATCGAACAGCGAAGACGCGAAGACGCGAAGTTGGGCGCGAAGAAGCTCTGGTCTTTCTTCGCGTCTTGGCGCCTTCGCTGTTCATCCTGGGGTCGCAGGTTCTCAGTCGTGATCGTCTGCGGCGTTTTCGGCATCGCAAACGGAGTCTTCGCCGCTACGCCAACCACCGTCCTCAGTCCGGACGGGGCGATCCGGTTTGCGCTTCAGGTGCAGGAGGAGCGGTTGAAATTCTACGTCACGTTCAGGAATAAGGCGGCCATTGAGACCTCGCCGCTCTCGATCACCGTGGATGGCGTTGACCTTGCAGAGGGTGTCGATCCCGGCGCGCTCAAGCGATACGAGTTGAAGGAGACCTATCCGTGGCGTGGCGTGCATTCAAAGGCAACCAACCATTGCAACGGAGTGACGATTCCCCTCAAGCACAGGAAGAGCGGTACGGGTTACACTCTTGAAGTGCGCGCGTTCAATGACGGGGTCGCGTTCCGGCATGTCATCCCCGGCGGCGAAAAGGCGCGCGTGCCGGACGAAGCCACGAAGTTTACTCTCCCCGTCGGCAGCACGGTCTGGCATCACGACCTCGAAGGCCACTACGAGGACGTTTACACGCAAAGCGATGTGGCTGAAATCAAGGCCGGCGACTGGTGCGCCCCGCCACTGACGTTCAAGCTGGCCGGTGCCGCAGGTTACGCGTCCGTCACCGAAGCGGCGCTGGTCAATTATAGCGGCATGGCGCTGCAGGCCGATGCGAAGAGAGGATTCGATCTCGTGTTGGGTCACAAGCATCACGTTTCCTATCCGTTCCGGTTGCGATACAGCAACGACGTCGAGCGCGTGTCGAAGCCGGCCAGTGTCACGGGCACGATCACGTCGCCATGGCGCGTGGTGATGATGGGCGCGGACCTCAACGCGCTGGTGAACTCGGATATCGTCCACAATCTGTGTCACCCTCCCGATGCGAATCTTTTTCCCAAGGGGATGCAGACCGACTGGATCAAGCCGGGTCGCGCGGTGTGGAGGTATCTCGACGGCGGACGGAACACGTTCGAGGAGATGAAAGACTTCAGCCGTTGGGCCGGCGAGCTCGGTTTCGAGTATCACGTCATCGAAGGCTTCTGGTCGCGATGGAGCGACGAGCAGATCAAGGGGCTGGCGGATGATTCCCGGCAACGCGGGGTCGGCCTCTTTCTCTGGAAACACTCGCGGCAATTGCGCACGCCCGAAGCGCGCGAGGAATTCTTCAAGAAAATCAGCGGTCTCGGCGCCGTCGGGGCCAAGATTGACTTCTTCGACCACGAGCACAAAGAGGTCGTGGACCTCTACACGGCGCTGCTCGAGGAAGCGGCGAAGTATCGTATCATGGTCAACTTCCACGGCGCGAACAAGCCGGCCGGCGAAGCGCGCACGTGGCCGAACGAACTGATTCGCGAAGCGGTCCGGGGCATGGAAGCCAGCCGCTTGCGCGAGCGCGCCCGGCACAACACCACGCTGCCCTTCACGCGATACCTGGCCGGTCACGGCGATTACACGCCGGTGCACTTTGGCGCGCGTCGTGGCGACACCACGTGGGCGCATCAGATCGCCACTGCCGCCGTTTTCGACGAACCGCTTCTGACCTACGGCGCGCACCCGACGAACCTGCTGGCGAACCCGGCTGTTGAAATGATCAAGAGCATTCCGGCCGCGTGGGATGAAACGAGAGTGCTCCCGATGTCGGAGATTGGCGAACTGGCGGCGCTGGCGCGGCGTTCCGGCAACACCTGGTTTCTGGCAGTATTGAATGGGCCCGAAGCGAAGACGGTCGCCGTGCCGCTGGCTTTTCTCGGTTCGGGTCAGTATCGTGCGTCCGTGGTCCGCGATCGAAAGGATGATCCCGCGGCAGTTCAGATTGAGGACGCCAGCGCGAACCGTAATGAATCGTGGACGTTTGAACTCGCGCCCGGCGGCGGATGCATTGCGCGCTTTCGAAGGTAGTGTTGATAGTTGACAGAAATCCGACACCGAACACTCAAGCCTCAACTCTCAACCATCAACCTGTTTTCCACCACAGATGAACACAGATAAACACCGATGGGAGGAATCTTGAATCCGTGAAATCCGCGGAGGATTTGCCGCTTGCACAGCCATGAAGCCGAACAGTCGGTGGAGCGAACCGGTGCCCCCGCGCTTCGGTTCGAATCGTGACAGAAAATTGAACATTAATTTGCAGAGCGTGAGCGCGCCGGTCGCTCGCCTCACACGTTAGCGGCATCACACTCTATGAAAGCAACCACGAAAAAACTGCTGTCCGGTCGATTGATGCTTCTTGCAGCTTTCCTCTTCTTTATCGCTGCCGCCATGCGATCCGAGCGAGGTGGTGTGTTTGTCGCAGTGGGCCTGATGTTCCTTTGCACCGGAATGGTTTTACTTCGGCAAGCGCGCCGACAACCATGACCGTGCCGCCTAACATGCACTCACAGGTGATGGTGGAACCGTGGCGGAAGGGTTGGATCTTTTTGAGGAAGAAGGCGAAGGCGTTGTCCCGAATGTTCTGGTGCAGGACGACGTTGCCTTTGCGACGAACATCCAAGGAAGCCGCCTCCTACGACTTTTCGGAGAGCGGTATCCACAGATCGCCCAACGGGAGAT
>DATEKZ010000575.1:0-2459 GCA_035277185.1 Verrucomicrobiia bacterium | reverse complement strand
TCGATGCGCGAGGCGTTGATGATGAGCAGATATTCGTCCGGGTCGATGCGATAGGCGTAGAGATCGTCGATCACACCGCCATGCTGGTTGCACATCAGAGTGTATTGGCCCTGGCCCACCGCCAGTTTGCGAACGTCGTTGGTCAGCGTGCGATTGAGGAAGGCCGCTGATTGCGCGCCGCCGACCAGCAGCTCCCCCATGTGTGAAATGTCAAAGATGCCCGCGGCGCGGCGAACGCAGAGGTGCTCGTCCATAATGCTGGAATACTGGACCGGCATTTCCCATCCGCCGAATTCGACCAGCTTGCCTCCCAGCCTTTGGTGGGCGCTAAAGAGGGGAGTGCGTTTCAACATGGTTTTGAACTTGGAACTTGGAGCTTAGAGCTTCGTCTATCCCCACTTTTCCGTCTTCATCTGTTCCTTTGGCACTTTGAGATCGGCCTGCACGAGGTGTTCGGCGAACTCGACGAGTTCGTTCGGGCCGCAGGCATAAAAGACCGTGTTGGACAAATCGAGAATGTGTTCCTTGATCCACTCAGCCGTGATCCTCCCGCGCCGTCCCGTCCACGGATCCTTCTCGTGCAGCCGCGTGCAGGTCACGAAAAAATCAAAATGGGGATTGTCCATCTCCAGTTGGTGGAACTCGTCATTGAAGATGATGTCGTTCGTTGTGCGAACGCTGTAGAGGATCGTGATTTTCGTTTCGAGCTTGCGCCGCGTGGCCTCGCGCGCAAACGCGCGAAACGGCGTGACTCCCGACCCGCCGGCGATGCAGATCAGGTGCTTGTTCGGCTCGTACACCGGCAGAAACCTCCCCGTCGGCGGAATCACGAACATTTTGTCGCCCGGCTTGGCCCAATCCACGATGCGCGTCCCCATCTTGCCGTCGCGCTTGACGGTGACTTCGTAATGGCCGCGGTCGAGCGCGCACGATGAGAGCGAGTAAGCGCGTTTGTAGTTCGGCGTGTCCGGCCAGTAGAGCGTGATGAACTGGCCGGTCTTGAAATCGACGTTGTAATCCTTGGGCCACTTTAACCGGATGGTCTTGGTATCAGGCAACTCCAGGGTCACGTTCTCGATTTCCATCTCGGCGATCTGTTTGGCCATAAGCGCGGTACGGCAGGATAAGGCAATCCGCGTAGCTGTAAAGTCTTCTAAAGCTTCAGCCGTCCCAACACTTCCTGCGTCAACACCTCGTACGCCGCCGCAGCCGTGCTGTACTTGTCGTAATAGATGATCGGCTTGCCAAAGCTCGGCGCTTCGGCCAGGCGCGTCGTCCGCGGAATCACCGTCTCAAACACGGTCGGGCCAAAATGCTGCCGTACCTCGTTGACCACCTGGTTCGAAAGATTCGTGCGGCCGTCGAACATCGTCATCACTACCCCGAGCAGTTCCAGCCCAGGATTCGCCCCTGAATCGCGGATCTGGCTCAGGATGCGATGGATCATCGCCACGCCTTCCAGCGCGTAATATTCGCACTGCAACGGCACAATCAGGTAGTCGGCTGCGGCAAACGCGTTCAGAGTAAGAATCCCCAGCGACGGCGGGCAATCGACGATGATCAATTCCCGGCTGTCGCTCGCGCGCAGCGGCTCGAGCGCCTGCCGCAAACGGTGCAAATGATTCTCGAGCCGCGACAACTCGATCTCGGCGCCGCACATATCGACTTCGCTCGGGACGATTTCCAGTCGCTCGAAAGCCGTGGATTGGACCTTGTCCGCCAGCGATCCTTCTCCGAGAAGCGCGCGATACGCGCTGGCGCCTTCGACTTTCTCAATGCCCAATCCGCTGGTTGCGTTCGGTTGCGGATCGAGGTCGATGAACAGCACGCGTTTTCCGACCGACGCGAGGCAGGCGGCGAGATTGACCGCCGTGGTGGTTTTGCCCACGCCGCCTTTTTGGTTGGCGATGGCGATGACTTTGGCCGGCACGCGGTGATTGAATGAAACCCCTCCGCCAAGTTCAAGGCTTTTGCAGGGACGACGGGGTCTGGGGCGCGGGACTCCGATCCCGCGAGCTTCCTTCCGCGTCATTCGCGGGATTGGAATCCCGCGCTCCGCGCTTCTGCTTGCCCGTGCGCCGGTTTTGGGCAAACGTTGCCGCCAACAGGATGAGTGAAGTTCTGGTCATCGGACATCGCAACCCGGACACCGACGCCATTTGTTCGGCGATTGGTTACGCGGAGTTCAAGCGCCGCACGGGCCTGCCGAACGCTGTCGCCGCGCGCTGCGGCGACACCAACGACCGCATTGATTTCGTCCTGAAATCGTTCGGCGTTCCTTCGCCCCGTTTTGTGGCGGATGTCTCGCCGAAAATCCGGGACGTGATGCAGACCCACGTCATCAGCGTTCCGCCGAACGCCACCGTGGCGGAGGCGCTCGGCATCATGGACGACCGCAACATCCGCGTGCTGCCCATCGTGGACGAGGACCGCATCTGCCGGGGTCTGGTCTCCGTTTT
>DATEKZ010000574.1:0-6081 GCA_035277185.1 Verrucomicrobiia bacterium | reverse complement strand
GCCGCCGGCGGACTGGACATTGTTGGCGTTCCAATCGCCCTGCTTGTCGGACACCGGGCAGAACGCCCGGCGATCCGGACGGGACCAATGCCACCCGTCCCGGCTATAACCCAACACAACATTGTTTGGCTTGTGACGGTCCTCGGGTTGACCCCGCCAGATCGTGAAGAACCCGACCATCAAACTTTCGTAAGCCACGGCATCGAGGTTATAGAGCTGGGGCTTGATCCTGAGATCGTCGCGTTGCGGGTCGAGGCGATCCACGTCCGTCCAACGCAATGGTTCATTCACTTCCCATCGAGCGGCCGCGAGAACATCCGTGCCTTCGACATAAGAACGTCTCCGTGGGAAACCGTATCTCCTGTCCACCTCATCTCCGACCTTATAGACGTGGCGAATACTATAGACCCACACTTTGCGGAACGGGTTCCAGAACACCGTGCTCCGATCCACGACCCGGCCGCTCCTGGCAACGGGTTCGCCCCAGTGGATGCCATCCGCCGAGAAATGGATGGCCATCACCCAATTGTTCCACTCGGTAACCGGGTCGGCTCCACCCGCGCCGATGACCCGGAACATTTTGAAACGCCGGGCTGGATCCGTTTCTTCGAGATCGAGCCAGACCGTACTCGAATCCCGGCCGCCCGGCTGCACGATGTTGGTCGGCGGCCGCACATCGAGGGTTGGTTTTTCCCATTTGATGCCGTCACGGGACGTGGCGTAGGCGGTGGCAGCGCTTTCTCCGACCATGTACCACATCTTGAAGAGCTGGTCCTTGGGGTCGTACCAGACGCCATCGCTGAAGACCATGGCCGCGGCGTGATCCGGATTTTTCATCTCCCAGGGTTTGTCCGGCTTGAGCACCGGGCTTGCGGGATGGTACTTCGCCAAATGAAACGTTCGGTTGAGCGTGGTCTCGGCAATCAGAAAATCATCGACGAAGAGCTGCCGTCCGACATCGATCGGGATGACGGCCGGCGGCGAGATCAGATACGGAGGGACGACCGGGTCCTTCTCGACCGAAGTGGGAAAATCGGAAAGACGGGGCGGCCATTCGCGAGGGAGGACAATGCCGTTGTAGAGAGTTTCGCCGGCGTCGGCGCCCTTGACTACGGGAGCGGAGAAAAGCAAAGCGCCAAAGATCGTTCGCGCCAGCGCCGGTGATCGTGTCCAGGTGGCAGTCATGCTCAGTGTAACGGGTTTAACCGGCTTTCGCGCGCAGAATAGCCGGGGTATCGCCGGACGCCATTAACGCAGTCAAGCCAGTTCTTCAAGCAACTTCGTCGCGATAGTGACGATACCAATCGCTACGCCGAAGCCTGCTCACAATTGATCGACCAGGGTATGCCGAATTGATCGACCACGACGCCAAAACAGACGGCCCAGAAGGTTTTCTGGAGGGGGAATAGCACTGTGCCGTTTTCCGCCAGCGCGTTGTAGATGCGTTCCGCACCCTTCGGATCATCCAGGCCAAGCACGACCGAGAAACCTTTCGGCTGTTCACCGGGCAACGGCCGGCGCCAATTGAGGGTTGATCGGAATTGGGATACGCTTGTCCGCCCTGTAACCCAGGGTTGCGTCGGGACTTCGGACGGGCTAAGGTCAAGCCGGTCGGGGTCAGAAAGACGTCGGACAGGTGCCATCTGAGTCTCGACAACGAGTTCGCAATCAGGCAACTATTGCCAGCACATGGCCGCTTCACTGACCGCCAATGAAGAAGCTCAATTGTCGCAAACAATTGAGATGTTCGAGGTCATCACCCAGTCGCAGCCCCTGGACTATCAGTCGTTGGAAATCCTCAAGGAAGCCTACTTCAAACTTGGGCGTCAGAAGGAAGTGGTCAATACTTCCAAACGGATCGCCCAGGCTTACGTCCAACTCGGACAGCTCTCCTCGGCCATCCTGGAATACGAAAGCATCCTTCAGCGTTTCCCCGACGATCCGGACGTTCAGGCGGCCCTGGCCGAGATCGAGAGCAAGGCCAGCAGCTTCTCCGCCCCGGCGACGGCCGGCGCTGAAACCGAGCTGACGGACAAGGCCGCTGGCAGGAAAAAAGAGAAGAGATCGCCGACGGACGTCGATGACGGCCGGAGCGCGATGTCCAAGATTTTCGTCGATGGAAAGCTGATTTCGGCCAGCGATTTCAATCAGCATTGGCGCACGCCGGATCTCCACGAACCGCCCCATGGCGTCATCGAACCGTTCATTCAATTGCTCAGCGACAAGGGGCTGCTGACGATCGAGCGCTCGATCAAGCTGATTTGCGACCGTTCCCGGCTCAGTTTTCTTCCCCTCGACAAGTACGACATTGACATTGAACTGGCGCGCAGTTTCCCGCGCGAGGTGTGCCAACGCTGGTGCATCCTGCCGTTCGATCGGATGAGCAAGTCCGTGCTGGTCGCCACGGCGAATCCCTTCAACAAACAGGCCGTGTGGGACCTCGAAAACGCCACGAAGAACCGCGTGCTCTGGTACATTTGTCCGCCGGCCGAATTGGTAAAGATCGTTCGCAAAGTGTTCCGTTGAGATTCCGCCTATGCCGCCGATCAAGAGTTTTGGAGAGCGCATCGCCGACGCCCTCGTTGAAGACGGACTGCTGTCCACCAAGCAGGTCGAAGAGCTGCTCGGACTTCAGAAGAAGGAAGGCACCCGGCTCCTCAAACTGATCCTCGAAAAATCCTACGTCAGCGAAGTGGACATGGTCGTATCCATGGGCCGTGTCCTCAACGTTCCGCCCGTCAATCTGCCCCGGATCGGCATACCGCAGGACGTGGCGGGCATGGTGCCGCGGGAAATGGCGACCAACCACAAGGTGATCCCCGTCTCACGCCTGGAGAACAAGCTGTTCCTGGCCATGGCCGATCCGCTCAACGTTCTGGCCCTGGACGACGTCAAACGCATCACCAAGATGGACGTTTTGCCGATGATCGCCTCGGAAAAGGCCATCCTCGACAAGTTGAACAATCTGGACAGCGCGCGCGGCAGCATGGAAGACATCATCCAGGATGCCCAGCGCAAGGCCGAGGAAGACACCGACGCGGAAAACCTCGAACTCTCGCGGGAAGTCTCGGAAGAGGTCAACCTCGATCAACTGACCGCCTCCACCGAAGAGGCGCCGGTGATCAAGCTGGCCAACCTGATCATCGTCCAGGCCATCAAAGACCGCGCCAGCGACATCCATGTCGAGCCCTTCGAGAAAAGTGTCCGGTTGCGTTATCGCATCGACGGCGCACTGGTGGACATGACCCCGCCGCCCAAAAACATGCAGGTGGCCCTCATATCCCGCCTGAAGATCATGAGCAACCTGGACATTGCCGAACGCCGCCTGCCGCAGGACGGCCGCATGCGAGTCAAGGTCGGCGGTCGCGATATCGATCTGCGCGTTTCCATGCTGCCGACGGTTCATGGTGAAAAGTGCGTCCTTCGTATTCTCGACAAGACCAATCTTTCTTCCAGCCTCGATAAACTGGGGCTGGACCAGGACACGTTCCGCCGTTTCAAAGCCGCCGTGGACGCGCCGCACGGAATGATCCTGGTGACCGGGCCGACGGGTTCAGGAAAGACCACCACGCTTTACTCCGCCCTCAACGAACTCAACAATCCCGAATACAACATCATCACGGTCGAAGATCCGGTCGAATTCCAGATTCCCGGCATCAACCAGGTCCCGACGAAAAAGGAAATCGGCCTGACCTTCGCCAACGCCCTGCGGTCCATTCTGCGGCAGGACCCCGACATCGTCATGATCGGGGAGATTCGCGACCAGGAAACCGCCGAGATTGCCGTGGAAGCCGCGCTGACCGGTCACCAGGTGCTCAGTACGCTGCACTGTAACGACGCTCCCGGCGCCATCGCACGTCTGGACGACATGGGTATCGCGCCGTTCCTGATTTCTTCTTCCGTCATTCTGGCCTGCGCCCAACGGCTGGTCCGGCGCATCTGCTCGGCCTGCAAAGAACCGGTGACCTATCCGCCAAAGATGTACGAGGATCTGGGTATTGATCCCACGTATTTTGAGGATTCTACCCTCTATCGCGGCCGCGGTTGTGAGCGCTGCAAGAACACCGGTTACGCCGGACGCATGGCCATCATCGAGGCCATGACCGTCACCGATGAAATACGCAAGCTGGTCATCCAGCGCGCCAGCGCCCACGAGATTGGCAAAGTGGCCATCGCGCTGGGCATGAGAACCCTGCGCATGGTCGCGCTGGAAAAGGCGCGCGAAGGCTCCACCACGCTCGAACAAACGCTTCTGGCCACAAGCGGGTTCTGATCGCGCCGCTGCTGGACAGGCCTCGCGATGCTGAGGCCGGAAGCCGGAGCCTGTCTTTCTCCTTCGGCCTCAGGAAGGGGGAATTGAATTCCAGAACCGCCTCCCGCGACGCCATGCTCGAACTCGAAGACGCACTGAGACGGATTCTCTCAGCCGTTCAGCCGCTGGGCGAAGAGACCGTTCCCCTGGACTCCGCTGCCGGACGGATCCTGGCGGCGCCCATCACCTCGCCGATTGACATTCCCCTGTTCGACAACTCAGCGATGGACGGTTATGCCGTGCGCGCCGCGGACGTCGCCGGGGCCCGCGAACAGAACCCCATCTCCTTGCAGGTCTGCGGCCGAATCGCCGCCGGCGAAGTGTTCGAAGGAAGTGTTGAGCCGGGAACCTGTGTCCGCCTTTTCACCGGATCCCCCTTGCCCGGCGGAGCCGATGCCGTCGTCATGCAGGAAGACACTCGAACCGATCCTGCCAATCCGCATCGAGTCCGGTTTCTCGACGCCGTCCGACCCTGGGAGAACGTCCGCTTGCGCGGCGAGGATGTGAAGCGGGAAGGGGCGCTGGTTCAAGAGGCCGGCCGGCTGACCGCGGGACACCTCGCGCTGCTTGCCGCCTCCGGCGTGAAGGAGGTTCGCGTTGGCCGCCGGCCAACCGCCGCCTTGCTGGCCACCGGCAGCGAACTGGCAGAATCCGGACAGCCGCTTCGACCCGGAATGATTTATGAAAGCAATCGTCTCATGCTTTCGACGCTGGCGCATCGGGCCGGCGCCGTGGCCAGGGTCTTTCCGGTTGTGCCGGACACGCTGCCGGCGACGCGCGAAGCCCTGCACGCTGCGCTGTCAGATTGCGACGTGCTGGTGACATCCGGCGGCGTTTCCGTCGGCGAATTCGACTTCGTGAAGAAGTCTATCGAACAACTCGGCGGCCACGTCGATTTCTGGCGGGTGGCCATCAAACCCGGCAGGCCGTTCGTCTTTGGACGGGCGCAAGGGAAACTCCTCTTTGGCCTGCCGGGCAACCCGGTGTCGGCGCTCGTGACGTTTCTGTTGCTGGCGCGCCCGGCGCTGCTTCGCCTCCAGGGAGCGGCGGATACCGGCCTGCCGAAGTCATTTGGCCGCCTGGCCGAAACGCTCGCCAACCCTTCGGATCGGCGTCATTTCATGCGCGTCGTCGTGGATGAGACCGGAGAAGTTCGATCCGCGGGCGCTCAGGCCTCACACATCCTGAGTTCGCTGGCTGGTGCCAACGGCCTGGTGGACGTGCCGCCCAGGGCCAGCCTTGCCGGCGGTACGATGATTTCTGTTTTGCGCTGGGACTGAATCGAAACAACAGCGCTGCGGAAGCCGGATATTTTCGAGGCGAAGTGGGAACGTCCTTAAAACTTCCGGGTGGGAAAATCGAGGATAACGGGCGCAGGTGTGTATCGCGGTTGCGTCGCCGGCGCGACGGCGGGTGACAGGCTCGAGCGGCCGAGCGCCCTTGCATTCAATTCCTCCAGCGCCGTCAGTTTGCCGCCCCGGCCGGGCTGAAGTCCGGAACGGAACGGGTCAAATGCATCGAGGCCCTGCGTCAATCCGTTGGCGGCGGGCAGCGGAGTCACGGGGTTCAATTCCTGGCGCGTCGAATCCACACGCAGATTGATCGGGTCGAAGCCGGCGACCAAAGGATTGATCCGACTCGGAGTGATCAGCAGTTTCCGGAAATCATCCGCCGCGGTCTGCCGTTCGGCCGCCTTGCTGGCCGGCGGAGAGGAGGCCCCGCCCATAGTTCCTTGCGGCCGCGTCGTGGCGAAAGGTCCATCGGGAATG
>DATEKZ010000573.1:0-8989 GCA_035277185.1 Verrucomicrobiia bacterium | reverse complement strand
CCTGGTCTCGCCGACGGGCTGACTGATTTTCTCCCTCTCCCCTGGGGAGAGGGCCGGGGCGAGGGGGAACGAGACTTGGGGAGCACGCTGGGCGAACTCCCTCGGATGCCGTCCTTCGAGCGCCTTCGCGATCGCTGCAATGTGCTCGGGCGTGTTTCCGCAACAACCGCCGGCGATGTTGATCAAGCCGCTTCCGGCAAACTCGCCCAGGAAATCAGCCATGTCTTCCGGCTTCAGATCAAAGCCCGTCGGCGAAAGCGGATTCGGCAGGCCGGCGTTCGGGTAGCACGAAATGGCAGTGCCGGACTTCTCGGCCAGTTCCGCGAGGAACGGTCTCATCAGGTCCGGGCCGAGGGAACAGTTCAAGCCGATGGACAGCGGCCTTACAGGCTTCACGGCATTCCAGAACGCTTCGCCGGTCTGAGCGGAGATCATCGTTTCACCGCCGCGGCCCACGGCGGCCGAGATCGAGATCGGGAGACGAATTCCGTCCCGCTCGAACACTTCCTGGATCCCCACGAGCGCCGCCTTGGCGTTGAGTGAGTCGAAGATCGTTTCCACCAACAGAAAGTCGCATCCGCCCGCGATGAGCGCCCGCGTCTGGTTGGCGTAGGCTTGCTTCACCTGGTCGAACGTGACGACGCGAAAGCCCGCGTCATCGGCGTTCGGCGAGTTGGAGAGCGAAACCGTCAGCGGCCCAATGGCGCCGGCGACGAAGCGCGGCCTGCCATCCTTGTTGGCAATGCGGTCAGCCCATTCGCGGCATTGCCGGGCAGACTGCTCGTTGATCTCCCATGCCAGGTCGTTGAGGAACTTGTCCTCGACGATCTTTTGATAGAATGCCGGATCCTTGCGCCCACCGTGTTCACGCGGGTCGTCCACGAAGAACTCACTCTGCGCGATGCTCGTGGCAGAGAAGGTGTTCGTCTCGATGATGTCGGCGCCTGCTTCGAGGAAGCGCCGATGGATGTCACAGATGGTCCCGGGCTGCGTGAGCGAATAGAGATCGCCGTTGTTCTTGAGGTCCTTTTTGCAGTCTTTGAAACGATCGCCTCGGATTTCCGCCTCGCCCAGCCCATAGCTGCGGATGGTCGTCCCCATGGCGCCGTCGAGGATGACGATGCGTTCGCGGAGCACCTGTTCCAGTTGTCGGGCGCGGTTTGATTCGGTCTTCATAGCCACAATTCCAGAATCGTTCCCCGAGACTACACCAAGACTTCCCAGTCGTAAATATCAATTTATCCTGATGTGAAGATATGTTTATATTTAGGCGGGTTACCACCTGAAATCACGGGCGTGCGGGGAGTAAACGTAGGGCAAAAGTTACCCCTCCGTCACTTCTTCGTAACATGCCGGGGGCAGAGTTTATAGCGTTGATTTGGAAAAGGTTCGACAACAAGAGCCCTGAATGCCGAAGCCATTGTCAGTATCGTCCGAGACCGGGAACAACGTGTTGCCGGACGACCTGAGCTTGTACATCGGAAAGAAGACGCTGGCGAAGCTCATCCTCGAAGCGGTGGACGGCGTTGATGTGAGAGGGTTCATCGCGATCGGGGTCGCGTCGGAAAAGGTCGTGGTTCGACCGGCCATGATGACGACGTTGCTTGCCTATTGCTATGCGACGGGCGTTTACGGTTCGATGGACATCGAGTTGAACATTTGCCGCGATCAAATGACCCGCTATCTGTGCGCGAGGACGTATCCTGATATTGACGCGATCCGCTCGTTCCGTCGCGACTGCCGCCTGAAGATCAAACAATGTCTCATCAGTGTGTTGCGCCGCGTATGGGAACTGCGTTTCTGCGGCGACGAGGCTGAGCCAATCGGAGGCGTTTCTTATGCAGGCGCGTCGCTGGGCCGATGGGCCGGGATGAGACCCGGGCCGGATTTCTCCATCGAAGCAGAGGAGCGAATTGCATGGGCAATCCGCGCCGACAGCATGGCGCTGGACGTTTAGGGTAAGAGGGCCGTTCTTCTTTTTCATTTGCCTGCCCGCTGCTCCGTCCCGTCTCCCGATCAGCGAACAACTCCTGATCGAATTCCACGGTTGAATACCGGCCCGAGTTTGGAGATTAATCGGCAGCCCAGGGGAGGAACCCGGGCATCCGAGCATGAAGTGATCTCTCAAGCGAGCGCGGGTCAGTGCGCCCATCGACCGGCCGGTTGGCAGTCCCCGGCTGTGGCGGCTCGATCCAGAGGTTGCCTTCTTGAATCACGGTTCCTTCGGGAGTTGTCCCGTGAAGGTGCTGGAGTTTCAGCGCGGCCTCCGAGATCGCTTGGAACGCCAGCCGGTAAAGTTTTTCGTGCGCGACCTGGAAGGCCTCGTGGATGAGGCCCGCGCGGAACTCGCCGGATTTCTCGGGGCGGACCCGCGCGATCTCGTCTTTGTTCCGAATGCGACAACCGGCATCAACACGGTCCTCCGGTCGCTGAACTTCGAACGTGGCGACGAACTGCTCGTCACAAACCACGAATACAACGCCTGCCGCAACGCCCTCGACTTCGTGGCGGGCCGATCCGGCGCCCGTGTGGTTGTCGCAACGGTTCCTTTTCCCGTGCGGTCGGAGGAGGAGATCGTCAAGGCAGTCCTGGAGCGAGTAGGGCGCAGAACGAAAGTCGCTCTGATCGATCACGTCACGAGCCAGACGGGACTCATTTTTCCGGTCGAACGCCTGGTCAAAGAACTGCAGCGGCGCGGCGTCGATGCGCTGGTGGACGGGGCTCACGCGCCCGGCATGATACCGTTGAACCTGCGTCAGATGGGCGCCGCATACTATACAGGCAACTGTCACAAATGGCTTTGCGCTCCGAAAGGAGCGGGCTTCCTTTGCGTCAGGCGGGATCGCCAGCAACGAATCCGGCCGTTGTCGATCAGTCACGGGGCCAACTCGCCGCGCCGGGATCGCTCGCCATTCCTCATCGAGTTTGGCTGGACGGGGACATGGGATCCGTCCGCATGTTTGAGCGTTCCCGTCGCGTTGCGATTCATGGAAGGCCGGTTGCGCGGGGGATGGCCGGCGATCATGGAACGAAACCACGCGCTGGTCCTCGCCGCGCGACGGATCCTTTGTGGCGTGCTGGAAATCGACCCGCCTTGTCCGGACCGCTTCATCGGGTCGCTGGCGTCGGTTCCGATCCCGGATGGGAAAGAGGGGAAGCCTCCTTCGTCTCCGCTTTACGCGGATCCGCTCCAGGAGCGGCTTCTCAGAAAATACGGGATTGAAGTGCCCGTGATTCCGTGGCCGGCGCCTCCGAAGCGGTTGCTTCGCATTTCGGCGCAGCTTTACAATTCGCTTCCGCAGTACGAGCTCCTGGCCGAGGCGCTCAAAAAGACCCTGCGTGCAGGCCGCTGACCGGCTCCGCTCGATCCCAGGAGAGGGAACTCACTTCGGCCACGCTGGGACGAATCACGCGATGGTGAGGTTAGGCGAGGCGCTCGAAAGCTTCTCCCTCTCCCCGGGGGAGAGGGCCGGGGTGAGGGCGAGCGTCCTAGCCAACTGAATAGTTCCGGTTGATCGAGAGTCGCCTCGGCGCCATCAGTCGGATCAGTAACCGCCCGCGCCGATCTTGCCGGCGCTGGCCATTGCGGACCGCCCCGATTTCTCCGCCGCCTCGCGCCTGCGATATTCATCCAGCATCGCGGCCGTGGCGGTTGCGCCGCAACGCGTTGCGCCGAGATCACGGACTTTGATAAGGCCGTCGAGGTCGCGGACGCCGCCGGCCGCTTTGACCTGCACCTTCGCCGACACACTGGAGCGCATCAACGCCAGGTCATGTTCGGTGGCGCCCTTGTAGTTGTAGCTGCCGTCCGGCTGCTTCACGAAACCGTAGCCGGTCGAAGTCTTGACCCAATCGGCGCCCGCGCGCTCGGCAATCTGGCAAAGCTTGCGTTTGAAGTCGTCGCTGCTCAGCCCGGCGCCGCCGCTGGCCAGGTAGTCGTTCTCGAAGATGACCTTTACCCTCGCGCCGTGTTTGTGTGCCTCGTCGCACACCGCATGGATGTCGCGCTCGACATAATTCCAGTCGCCGCTCAACGCCTTGCCGATGTTGATGACCATGTCGATCTCGGCGGCGCCATCCTGGCAAGCCAGTTCGGTTTCGTAACGCTTCGATTCGGTGCAACTGTTGCCGTGGGGAAAGCCGATGACGGCGCCGACGAGCACGCCGGTTTCCTGAAGCCATTCCGTCGCGCGCTTCACGGCATAGGGTTTGATGCAAACGGATGCGACGCCATACTTTGCGGCCAGACGGCACCCATCCTCCAGTTCCTGGTCGGTCATGGCTGGATTCAGAAGGGAGTGATCGATCATTTTGGTCAGTTCAGTGTAGGTGTATTTCATAGCAGTCCGCTTCGGTAATCAGTTGCAGCAAGCGTCGGCAATTGTTTTCAGTCAATCATATCTTCGTGATAAGCCCAGGCGAATGAGCCGGTCGCGCATAACCAAATCCCGGTCGTCGAAGACATCCTGCGCACCGAGGTCGTCATAGTAGAAGTCAATCGGATGACTGCGCGGCAGCTCGATCAAGAACTCAAAAATTTTCTGATGTTCATTTGCGGAAGCCAAAACCAAAGCTGTTTCGCCGTTTTGGTTTTTGGGCTCCAGTGCGGCTCCGTTGGCAACGAGCCAGCGCACCATCTCATCGTAGTCCAGCATGACTGCCTTCATAAGCGGCGTCGCACCGAACTCGTCTTGCGTGTTGATCTCGGAACCCCAGGCAAGGAGTTGTTTTGCGAGATCCATACGATTTTCAACCACGACGTAATGAAACGCCGTTTCTCCGGCTCCGTCGCGATAGAGCACGAGATCTTTGTCTTCTCGCACGAGTAGTTCTGCTTCCTTTAAATCACGGAAAGCTGTCGCAACAAGAGTCCGTTGTTTAGCCCTGTCTTGAAAGTTCATATCCTGCGGTCCCGGTACCGTTTGCCAATCGATTGCCTCGGGGTTCGCGGCCGCATCTATCGAATTCGTCCGCCGTTGGCCCTATCTTCCGACGGTTTACGCCTTGCGCCCCAGAATGCGGTCCAGCGAGTCCGAAGTCTGGTGGATCAACGCCTCCGGATAATGCGCATACGGATGGAAATACTCGAAGGTCAGGAATCCACGGTAACTCACCTTGTCCAGGGCATCGGTCACGGCCGGCCAGTTCGTCGTGCCATCGAGCAACGGCCGGAACGTTTCGAGCGAATAGTCCGTTCCCTTCTTGGTGAATTCCTTGAGGTGGATGTTTTTGGTGCGCTTGCCAAGGATCGGCACCCAATGCTCGGCGTGTTGGAACATCGAGATGTTACCCGTATCAAAGTGCACGCGGATGTATTCGCTGCTGAAGGTATCCACAAAACCATTCATCTCCATCGGCGTCATCAGATAGCCATTGAAGAAGATGTTCTCCATGTTCAGGAACACCTTTAGTTTCTCGGCCTGCTTCGCGAGTTTGCCGACGGCTTCCTTCGCCCGTTGGTCGCAGACATCGTTGGGCACCGGTTCGTGATCGTTGCGCCACGGAATATGGACCGCGCCGGGCACAACCAGCACGTTCTCGACGCCGAGGTCGTGCGCGGCCTGGGCGATCCTGCCCGCCAACTCCAGCCCGCGCTCGCGCTTCGTCGGGTCGTTGCTCGTCAGTGGATACGGCCAGAACAGAAACGAGCACAGCCCGCTGATCCGAATCCCGATCTGATCGGCCATGCGCCGGAGGGTTTGATATTCCTTCGTGCCCGATTTCGGCGAGAGGTCGTTGTCGAGATCGTAGTTCAGTTCGATTCCATCAAAGCCGGCGTCTTTCGCGAGTTGCAAGCATTCCCGCAGATTCATGCGGTCGGGATACGGAAACGCCCAAAGGTTGATCGATTTCAGCATGTCGTAGCGTTTCGAAGCCCCGCGCCGCGGGTCTGGCCGGGCCGCTTCCGCGGCGCGACCCGGCTCAAACGCCAGCGCTGAAAGGCCGACCGTGGCGATGGTCGCCTTGAGCGCATCGCGCCGACTGATGGGGGTGGAGCTGCCGGACGGTATCATCGCCGTTGCGGCAACGGGATTCGAAGGCTCGTTCGTGTTCATGATTGTTGTTGGTTGAAGTTCGTGCGTTCCGAAATTATGGGGCAGGGGACTTCTCCGCACACAGATATTCCATCAAATCTGCCGCTTCCTGGGCTGTGAGCGGGGCGAGCAGCCCCTCCGGCATCGCGGAAAGCGTCGATTCGCGTGTTCCCTTCACATCGGTCAACCTCAGTGCGTGTTCGGTGAGAGTCTCGTCGCGGAGCAGGATTTCGTCAGCCGTGCGTTTCAGGATGAATCCGTTCAGTTCGGTGTCGTCGCGCAGCGTAAGCATTGTGGTTTTATGCTCAGGGGCGACGACTTTTGATGGGAAAAGAATCTGTTCGAGCAACACGGCGCGGGTGTATTTGCGGCCGATGCCCGTGAGATCGGGACCGAACGCGCGTCCGGCGCCGTTGCAAACGTGGCAGCGAGAGCATTGCGACATGCCAAGGAACAGATCCCGGCCCCGAGTGGCGTTCCCGCTCAATGCGAGGACGGCCTGTGGACTGAAATCGCTACCGAGCGTTCGCCGGCGCTGGTCCGGTGGAAGCAGGCGCTGAAAGAGGTCGCGTACCATGACGTTCGTATGCGCTGAAGCAGCGGCGGCGACGTCACGCCGCAACGCGGGCTCAGTGGCTTCACCCAGGAGCGCCAGGCAGCCATTCATGTTGGCGAGCAACTTCGCAATGTCTTCGCGGCGGGCTTCGCCCCGCAGTCGCTCAAGCGACGCTGCGTTTTCCTCAGCGATCTTCTGCGCGTCCACAACATCAGTGTCGCTGGTCGCCTTCGCCGGCAGAGAGTGTATCCAATCGCGCAACAATCGGACGCCCGCTTCGTCCACGAGGCGCGAACCGATGTGCGGCATCCGGCCCGAACCCTCTGTGTTGATTCGATAGAAGAGCGTCGAGCGATACGGATTTCCCGGGGCAATGACGCGGGCCGCCAGGATGCTGAAATCGCCACGAACGGGTTTCGTGTCATAAGCGCGCGATTTTTCAATCGGCTGATCGACATTGAACCACGATGGCACATCGCCGCCGGCGCCGTTCCGGTGACAGGTCGAACAATTGACGTGGAGCCACGTCCGAGCGCGGTCATCCAGCGCGAGCGCCGCGTCGTAGGGATTCGCCAGTCGCGGCAGTGGGTCAGGCGCCCTCTTGACGCGCAGCACGCCGAGCTGTTCAAACCGCCGCAGTTCGGAATTGGTGCCGGGCGTGTTCAATTGCGGCCAGTTGAACGACAGTGTGTCGCCGGCCCAGGCGTTGTGGCAGCGCAAGCATTCGGCGCGGCCGACGAAGCGCCAGTGGATTTCACGACGACCGCCGGGAGCCGCGGCGTCCAAAACCGTGAAAACATCATTCGTGCCTTCGCTGCGGACGAGCTCCGCGTCTGACTGCGTCGCGTTCCAACGGAAGGTGTAGGCATTCCATCCCTGGCCATCGAAGTGCAACAGTTGCGTCTCGATTCGCCGGCGTGTGTCCGGCCGGCCGCGCTCCATTTCGAGGGTGAGCGTGCGGGCAAAGACGGTGTTCGATGGGTAATACCACATGCGGCCCACAATGGTTTCACGGCCGTCGGCAGTGACGATGACGCCGTCATCAGGCACGCCGAGCAATCGCTCCACGCTGGCAAAATCACTCCACATTTCGGCGTTGATGCGATACGGCACGACGCCGGGTGCGGGTGCGAGCGTAGCCAGATTCGTAAAGATGCCGGTCTCGCTCAAGCGGCGCGGGAACGCGAGGTTCGCCGGTGGCGCGGCGTTTGATGCGAACCGATAGATAGCGCCATTGTAGTCGAGGATAAGCAGTTCTCCATCGCGGTCCTCACCAAACGATGCCGGCTTGAGCGTTGTGTCACAGAGTTCGTCGTTGGACACGAGCCGGTCGCCATCGCGGCGCAGCGCCCAGAACTTGCCGGTTTCCCAATCGCCGTAGAGATACGCGCCGGTGAGCCTGGCGAGTTTCTTCCCACGATAAACGAGCCCGCCGGTGATGCTTGCCGCATCGCTGTGCGGCAGCGCGACCAGCGGCGGCAGGATCGGGCCGGGGCCGGGCTTCACATCGCCGCGCACGTGCGTGTTCGGCCCTTCGGTGATCGGCCAGCCATAATTCCCGCCGGGCTTCGCGCGATAAATCATCTCCCACTGTTCCCAACCCACGTCGCCAATCCACAGGTCTCCGGTCGCTCGGTCGATGCTCATGCGCCACGGATTGCGCAAACCGAACGCATACACTTCGGGCCGCGCGCCGGGCGTTTTCACAAACGGATTGTCGGGTGGGATGGCGTAGTTGTTTGTTCCCTCGGCGCGGTCCACGTCGAGACGCAGGATGGACGAAAGCAAATCGCTGATGTCCTGACCGGTGTTGAACGGGATATCCGGCGGGTCGGGGCTCGCCGCGTCGCCGGTGGAGAGGTAGAGGAAACCATCATTACCAAACGCGAGCGTGCACCCGTTGTGGCCCCCGCTGAGCCAGCGGATGATCACTTTCTCGCTCTCGGGATCGATGGTGGGCGGCGTGGAATCGCGCACGGTGAATCGTGACACAAAAGAACCGTTCGTTCTCCCGCCCGGCTCGACGTAGCAGACGAAGATAAATCGGTTTTCGGCGAACTTCGGATGGAATGCGATCGCGTAGGCGCTGTCGAACGGTTGATGACGCGGACGGAAGTCGAAGACGCGGTCGGCGCTTTGAATGTCGGACCGATCCGGAAACGAATAGAGTTTTCCGCCCTGCTCCAGGAGAAAGAGCCGATCCGAGCCCGGCATCAATGCAATGTCCACTGGCCGGTCGAATTTGAGTTTCGGGTAATGCCGCTCAACCGTGTAAGGCGCGGGTGGATTGGGCGAGCCGACGACGCGGTTGGAGGTCCAGAGAATTCGTGAAGAAGCTGCAAATCCAAAACTCAAAGCCCCGAACAAACACCAAACTTCCAAAAGCAATTTCAGGAAC
>DATEKZ010000572.1:0-6097 GCA_035277185.1 Verrucomicrobiia bacterium | reverse complement strand
TGACCGTTGGGGACGTGGCGCAATTCGCCCGGCGCGGAGGTGTCATCAACCTCACCATGGAAGGGAACAAGGTCCACTTTGAGATCAATCTGGACGCTGCGAACCGGGCGGGCTTGCGAATCAGCGCGCAGCTTCTCAAACTGGGGAAAGTGCTTCATGACGAACCTGGGGCGGTGAAATAGAGCATGCAAAGATTTCGCGACATATCGATTCGCCGAAAACTCAACGTGATCATCATGTCCACGGCGGGCATTGCGTTGCTCCTGGCGTGCGCCGGTTTTATCGCTTACGAATTTGTGTCGTTCCACCGAAACGCAGTTCGCGATGGGACGATCATGGCGGATATTGTGGCGGCCAACGTCGTATCGGCCATCCAATTCGAGGATGTTTCTTCGGCCGGCGAGACGCTGCGCCTGCTGCGTGAAGAGCCGCGGGTCGTCTCCGCGGAGATTTACACTCTGGATGGCAAACTCTTCTACCAGTACGTCCGCAACGATCAGAAGGAGGACTTCTCCCCGCCGGCACTCCAGCCGGTCGGGCACTACTACGGGCCAAACCGGCTGATGGTGTTCCGGGAGATCGTTCTTGATGGCAAGCCGATCGGCCGGCTTTGCCTCCAATCCGACCTGAACGAACTGCGCTCGCGTCTGTGGCAGTATGGCAGCATCGTCGCGGGGGTGATGCTGGCCGCCATTGTCGTGGCGTTTCTTCTCTCGGCGTGGCTCCAAACGCTCATCTCCCGCCCGATTCTGCAACTGGCGGAAACCGCCAATACCGTCGCCGAGAAAAAAGACTATGCCGTCCGGGTGACCAAATCGGGCGAGGACGAGGTGGGCCGGTTGATCGATCGGTTCAACGACATGCTGGCACAGATCGAGGAACGCGATGCCGCCCTTCGCAAGGCCCAGGACGAACTGGAGAAACGGGTGGAAGAGCGCACGAGGGCGCTCGCCGAAGCCAACCGCGAGCAGCAGGCGGCCATGGCCAGGGCCAACGAAATGGCCCTCGCCGCCGAACGCGCCAGTCGGGCCAAGAGCGAGTTCCTCGCGAATATGAGCCACGAAATCCGCACGCCCATGAACGGGGTCATCGGCATGTCGGGCCTGCTCCTGGACACAAAGCTGAATTCGGAACAGCGCGACTTTGCCGAGACCATTCGCGCCAGCGCGGAATCTCTGCTGACGATCATCAATGACATCCTGGATTTCTCCAAGATCGAGGCCGGCAAGCTGACGTTTGAAGTGGTGGATTTCGACCTGCGCGACGTCGTCGAAGGCACGGTCGATCTCCTGGCCGAGCAGGCCCGCGTCAAAGGCATTGAACTGGTCTCGCTCGTGCCGGAGGATGTGCCGAGACGGCTGCGGGGAGACCCCGGCCGGCTGCGGCAGGTGTTACTCAACCTCGTTGGCAACGCCGTCAAGTTCACGGACGGAGGCGAAGTCTTCGTCTCCGTGGGCAAAGAACGCGAGACCAGCGGAGAGGTGACTCTCCAGTTCAGCGTCAAGGACACCGGCATCGGCATCGCGTCTGAAGTCCAGGGCATCCTGTTCAATCCCTTCACTCAGGCCGACAGCTCCACGACGCGCAAGTACGGGGGAACCGGACTTGGCCTGGCGATCTCGAAACAAATTGTCGAAATGATGCGCGGCCAGATCGGCGTTCAGAGCTGGCCCGGCAAAGGCTCTACGTTCTGGTTTACCGCGCGTCTTCAGGTCAAGCCGCCTTCCCTGGAAAGTCTGGCCACCGACTCCGGCTCGCTGGCCCACTTGAAGGTCCTCGTGGTGGACGACAACGCAACCAATCGCAAGGTCCTCTACCATTACCTTCTCTCCTGGAGGATGCGGCCGACCACCACCTCCAGCGGCGCGGAGGCATTGCAAGCCATGAAGGGGGCGGCCGACTCCGGCGTGCCGTTTGACCTTGTCATCCTGGACATGCAAATGCCTGAGATGGACGGGCTGTCATTGGCCCGGACCATCCATGGTGATGCGGTGCTCAAGGGGACCAAAATGATCATGGCGACCTCCCTGGGCAGCCGCTTTTCCGAGGAACAGTTGCGGGCGGCCGGGTTGAATGACTGCCTGATGAAACCGCTCAAGCAATCGAACCTCTACTCCAGCATTGCCTCCGTCATGTTGACCAAGACCGGGAGCGGTACGACCACATTTATCGAGCTCGTCCAGTCGGGAACGGAACACACCCGGCGAAAGAACGTGCGCGTACTCGTGGCGGAGGACAACGCCGTGAATCAAAAGGTGGCGGTGCAACAATTGCGCAAGCTCGGCTACACCGCGGACGTCGTTGGCAATGGAATGGAGGTGCTGGAAACGCTGGAGAAGATTCCTTACGACGTGGTGCTGATGGATTGTCAGATGCCCGTCCTGGACGGTTACGATGCGGCGCGGCACATCCGCCAGCGGGAAAAAGAGCGAGCCGGCGGTTCGCACCTCCGAATCATTGCCATGACGGCGAACGCAATGGAAGGCGACCGTGAAAAGTGCCTGGAGGCGGGCATGGATGACTTCGTCACAAAACCGGTGCGCATCGAAGACCTGGCCAATGCGCTCGAACGGGTGCCCGTGGCCTCAACGCCGGCGCCCAAACCGGCGGCCGAGTATGCCACAGTCAGCGGCGCCGCGCTGGACCGTTTGCGCGATCTGCGCGTGCCGGGCCAGCCGGATCCGCTCGCGGAAATCATCGATCTCTTCATCGAACAAACCCCGGAGTTGCTGGCTGCCCTGGAGAATGCCTGTTCCGAACTCAACCTCGACGCGCTCAAGAAGACGGCGCACACACTGAAAGGCAGCGCCGGCAACGTGGGGGCCGAGCAGCTCGCGGCGCTGTCCCGGGAACTCGAACTGGCCATCAAGCAAGGCACCGCGTCCGCGGCCCGATCGCTTGTGAGCCGGATCGCGCAGGAATTCGCCAGTGTCCGAAAAATCCTGGAAGCGGAGCGAAATCGATGAGCGGCGGTCAACGGCGCGAGATCGCCGAGTCGTTACTGGATCAGATAGCGCGCAGCCAGCTCGCGGTAGGCGGCCACTTGTTCCCGAACCCACTCCGGGTTGCGCCCGAGTTCTTTCGCCATTAACTCCGCCACTCCCGGCGCGGCGTCGATGCTGCCGCGGGCGTCGAGCAGTAGCGCGCGCGTCCGGCGCGAGAGGACATCTTCAACCGTCCGCGCCATTTCCCCGCGAACGGCCGTGACGACCTCCGACATCCGATAGGGCAGCCTTGGGTGAAGCAGCCCGTTCCACGCGGGATGCTTCTTTGTCAAGTCCGGGAGCGACGCGCCCGTCTCCGGCGCGCCGTGCAAGCGCAGGTTTTCGGTCGCGCAGGGTCGTTCCTCGAGGCCTGCGACCTGCGCCGCCTGTTCGACGGTGTCCTGCGCCATTTTGCGATACGTCGTCCACTTGCCGCCGGTGACACTGATCAGGCCGGACTTGGACACCATGACCGAATGATCGCGGGGAGTGGACGCGGTCTCCCTGTGGTCGGCGCTCCTGACCAGGGGACGAAGACCTGCGAACGCGCTCAGAATGTCGTCCGGTCCGGGATCCTGGGTGAGGTAACGCGCGGCATGGGTGAGCAGAAAATCGATCTCCCCGCGCAGCGGACGTGGTTCAAGTTCCGCCCGGGAAACGGGCGTGTCCGTGGTGCCGATCAACACGCGGTTATGCCACGGAATGGCAAACAGAACGCGACCATCGTCGGTCCGCGGAACCATAATAGCACTGTTGCCGGGCAGGAACGCTCGCTCCAGCACGATGTGGACTCCCTGGCTGGGCGAAATGATCTCGCGCGCGGCGGGGTCGTCCATCTGTCGCAGACGATCGGTGAAGACACCGGTGGCGTTGATCACGGCGCGGGCGGTCACTTCGTGCTCGGCGTTGGTTTCCAGGTCCCGGATGACCGCGCCTCGAATGAGGTCCTTTCGCTTCACGAGGGAGACGACCTGTGCGTAATTCACGAGTGCGGCGTTCAGCCCGGCGGCCGTCTGCGCGAGGCAGATCGCGAGGCGCGCATCGTCGAACTGGCCGTCGAAATAAATAATGCCGCCGCGGAGTCCTTCCGGTTCAAGAGTGGGCAGGCGCTGGAGTGTTTCCTCTCTCGAAAGGTGCCGGGACGGGCCCAGGCCGAGTTTGCCCGCCAGCAGGTCGTACAATTTCAGGCCCACTCCATAAAACGGCGCTTCCCACCAGGTGTAATTCGGCACGATGAAGGAAAGATGGCTCACCAGGTGTGGCGCGTTCTGTGTGAGCAGACCGCGCTCACGGAGGGCGTCGAGGACCAGGCTGACGTTGCCCTGCTGCAGATACCGGACGCCGCCGTGGATCAACTTGGTGCTGCGGCTCGAGGTCGCCTTGGCGAAATCGCTTTGTTCGACCAGCAAAGTGCGGTAGCCGCGCGCGGCGGCATCGACGGCACAGCCGAGACCCGTGGCGCCGCCGCCGATGATGAGAAGATCCCACGCCGTGCTTTTGTCCGCGAGTGCGGCGAGCATTGCATCGCGTTTCATTATTCCAATCGGAGGCGCATCGCAGGTTTAGCTGCCTGGCGCGTTGTGCGAGGTCCATTTCTGTCCCGATCCATCGGCCCTGGTCCTTTTGAATCCGAGTGTGGCATGTCGAAGCGGCGCTGCTCAAGGTGCTTTTGGGCGCAACTTAATGGAGCGCGGGATTCCAATCCCGCGAGTGGCGCATACTTTGGCTGGCGGGATCGGAATCCCGCGCTCCAACGGTGGTGTCAAGACGCGCCCGTTGCTTTTCCGCGGAGAACGTTTTGAATGGACACAACGCCGTGGAGTCTGGTTATTCTGCGCGCAGCAACCCTCAATCCATACTGAACCATGTCACCCTTTCTTGCCGAACTGGTCGGCACAATGATTCTGGTCCTGCTGGGCGATGGCGTCGTTGCCAACGTGTTGCTCAATAAATCGAAGGGTCAAAACTCCGGCTGGATCGTGATCACCGCCGGATGGGCCCTGGGCGTTGCTGTGGCGGTCTATTGCGTCGGCGCCCACAGCGGCGGGCATCTGAACCCGGCGGTCACCCTGGGCCTGGCGTCGATTGGAAAATTCCCCTGGAATGACGTCGCCGGTTACGTTGCGGCGCAGATGATCGGCGCCTGGCTCGGCGGAGTTCTCGTGTGGCTCGCTTATTTCCCGCATTGGAAAGAAACCGCTGATCCCGGAGCCAAGCTTGGCGTGTTTTGCACGGGCCCGGCCATCCGCCTGACACCGATGAACCTGGTCACCGAAATCATCGGTACGTTCGTGTTGGTGTTGGGAGTGCTCGCCATTCTCTCGCCGGCCAATCTCATTCCCCATTCGGGCTTCGACAAAGGGTTTGGCCCGTTTCTTGTGGGCGTTCTGGTCTGGTCGATTGGTTTGTCGCTGGGCGGCCCGACGGGCTACGCGATCAACCCCGCGCGGGATCTGGGTCCGCGCCTCGCCCATTTTTTCCTGCCCATCGCAGGCAAGGGAGGTTCCAGCTGGGACTATGCCTGGGTGCCGGTGCTCGGCCCCATCGTCGGCGGAATCCTGGGCGCCTGGTTTTACAAACTGCTTTGGAATCCCGGATGAGCGCACGGCGAGATTCCTGCTCAGACGAAAGGGCCGTCCCATGAAATACATCCTCGCTTTGGATCAGGGCACCACCAGCTCGCGCGCGATCATCTTCGACCATGCGGGATCGATCAAGGCGGCTGCTCAAAAGGAATTTCCCCAGATCTTTCCGCAGCCCGGGTGGGTCGAACACAATCCCGATGATATCTGGTCCACCCAGGCATCCGTGGCGTCGGAAGCACTGGCCAATGCCAACCTGACGGCCGATGACATTGCCGCCATCGGCATCACCAACCAGCGCGAGACCACTGTGGTCTGGAACCGCAAGACCGGCCGGCCGATTTGCAACGCGATTGTGTGGCAGGACCGGCGGACGGCGGCGATGTGTGATCGGCTCAAGGCGGACGGACTTCACCGTTTGATCCGGCGAAAGACCGGGCTGGTGCTGGACGCCTACTTTTCCGCCACGAAACTTCAATGGATTTTGCGGCACGTAAAAGGGGCGCGGGAAAAGGCCAAAGCGGGCGAGCT
>DATEKZ010000571.1:0-6552 GCA_035277185.1 Verrucomicrobiia bacterium | reverse complement strand
CGAACCCAAGGACCACCGCCGCGAAAACACCCGGCAACGCCGCCGGCAAAACGATTTGCCAGGCCGCCTGCCATTTCGAAGAGCCCAGGGCCAGCGCCGCGTGCGTGTAAGTGCGGGGCACGCTGGTCAAGGCGTCTTCCGAGATCGAAAACACAATGGGAACCACCGCGAAGCCGAGCGCGATTCCGGCCACGAACGCATTCAGGCGGGTCTCGTAGCCGAAGATACTCTGGAGGAACGTCGCCATGATCAGCAAAGCGAAAAAGCCGACGACAACCGAAGGGATTCCCGAAAGCAATTCGATTCCGGGCTTCACGATCTCGCGAACCGTCGGCCGCGCGAGCTGCGAGACGTAGATGGCCGCGCCCACGGCCAGCGGCACGGCGAACAGCAAACCGATGAGCGTGGTCTTCAAGCTGCCGACGAACAGCGGGATGATATTGTACTTATGAATCTGGCCCACCGGCTGCCAGATGGATTCGGGTTCGGAGTAACCGGTCCACTGATGCGGTCGGAGCAGGTACTTCCATTCAGTCGTGTTGATGGCAGCGTCCTTGTCGTTGCGGAACTGATCGGGGATTTCCTTCGCGGCCTCCTCTTTGATCTCCATCAGGGACTTCAGCGTCTCCTGGTCCATCCCGGCCATTTGAGCTTCCGTGAGGCCGAGGTACTCTCGCAACTGTGCCTTCGGCAGCTTGTCCATCTCACCGGTGGGAATCACCTTTTGGATCAGGGCGCTGTCCATTCGTCCGAGGAAGATCGGCAGTGCTTCCCGCGCTACGAACAGGAAAATGAGGAAAACCATCAGAATCGCCGAGAGCGAAACGAGGAAGATGAACTTTTCCGCGATCCACTCCAGCGGCCGGGCCTTGTGACCGCGCTGAATGCCCATCCAGCCGATGGTCCGCTTGCTTTCGCTCTGTTTGGTTTCGAGCACGATTCAAAAAATAAGCAGGCGGAACGAGAACCACAACCCGGGAGTCCTCGCCCGCCCGCTGATGATCGCAGGAGGAACTGTCGATCAAGCCCTGTTTGTCACCTCGATGCCGTCCAAAGCCTGTCGGCTGAAAAGGCGCGCAACGTCACTTCCGTTGGTTTTCCGGCAACGGGAAGTAGCCGATGTCCTTCACAACCTTCTGACCGTCTTCACTCCGGATCCAGCTCAGGTACGCCGCGACCTCGCCTTTGTCCAGGGCCGGGTTCACGTAAACGAAAAGAAAACGCGAAATCGGGTAAACTCCCTTGACCACGGTTTCCTCGTTCGGTTCCACGGCCGGAGAGGAGTCGTCCTTTTTGATCGAGAGGTGCTTCGCGCCCGCGCCATAGGCCGCGCCGCCGTAACCGATGCCGTTCTTGTCCTTGGCCACCGCCTGCAACACCGCGGCGGTGCCGGGCATCGTCTGTGCGCTGGCCGCGAAGTCCTTGCCTTTCAGCACGTGCTCCTTGAAGAACTCGTAGGTCCCGGAGCTGTTCTCGCGGCTGTACACCGTGATCGGAGCGTTCGGGCCGCCGACGTCCTTCCAGTTCCTGACCTTGCCGGTGAAGATCTGCTCCAACTGATCGATGGTCAACTCCTTGGTCGGGTTGTCGGCGCTCACATAGACCGACAGACCGTCGAGCGCGACCTTGTATTCCGTGGGCCGTTTGCCGAACGCCTTGATGCAATTCTCGATTTCTTTGGCGCGGATCTTTCGCGACGCGTTGCACAGGTCCGTTTGCTGGTTTTGCAAGGCGGCGAAACCCGTGCCGGTGCCGCCGCCGGTGACTTGAATCTTGGTGGCCGGGTTTTTGCCCATGTACACCTCGGCCCATTTCTGAGCGAGGATGACAAGCGTGTCCGAGCCTTTGACGGTGATGCTGCCGGCGTGGGCGACGGCGGTGGCGCCCAGCGCCAGGAAGGCAACCAGGAGGCGTTTTAATGCGATAATCATGACTTCATTCCTTTCTGGATTCTGACTGTTTTTTGGCAAATGAGTTAGTGACATTCCCGTTACGATTAGAACTTCCAGACCGCATCGACCTGCATGCGGTTCATCTTATATTCGTCCACGCCCGCCAGCGGTGTGATGAGGTCGGCGAGGAACCATTTGATCGAGAGCGTGAGCGAATCGTAGGGCGAGTAGGAGAACTTCGCGATGTGGCCCTTGACGTTGGTTCCGGATCCATAGCCGGCGCCCAAACCCGAATTGACCAGCGTGCCGCCGTAAAACGCGCCGAAGTCCGAATCCACAAACTCCTCATACCACGCGTCGGCGCCGAGGTGCTTATAGGTATAAGCGAGGTCCCACAGGCCCTTCTTGCCCGATTTGCCGAAGGTGACACCGGCTGAATAGGCGCGGTTTTTTCCCGTCGCTGCAGGATTATACATATAATCACCGCCCACTTTGATCGGGAAAGGGGCATTGTAATTCCAGAAGCTTTCCATCGTGTACGTCACCGAGGCGTCGGCGACAATGGGGTTCAAGTTGAAAGCCGGCACCTGGTTGGTCGTCGTGCCGACAATCAGCGTGCTGCGTGTGTTGCCGCGGTTAATATTGGGGACCGCGGTGTTGTTCAGTTGCTGATCGTTCATGATTCCCAGAGCCGCGACGCCGATCGAAGTGGCGACATGCTTGTTCCAGGTTGACTCCAGCCGGAGCTGGGCGCCGAAGAGATAAGGATCGTCCGCGCTGCCGCCGATCTCATCGAGGGAGAAGCCGCCGGCGTTGACCTTGGCCGCGTGTTGGTCATTGAACGTGTATCCGAGTTGAATCGCCGCGCCTTCGGCCGTGTAGTCGCCATCGAACACCATGTCCGAAAAGACAAACGGGTTTTCCATCTTTCCGATCGTGAGTGAGGCGGACCAGTCGGGCGTGTTGATGGGCGTCCACTTGGCGTACGCCAGATCGATGAATACGAACTTCTTCGACGCGTTGTCCTGAAAGGTGGTGTTGCCGGAGATGGGGTCGCCGCCGAACGTGCCCTGGGCCTCGCTCGAACTGAGGCGCAAACCGACTTCAAAATTGTCCTTGATCACGGCGGTCGCCCCAAAACGCAGGCGGTAGCGGAAGCGGCTTCGGTCGGCAAAGTTGGGGGCCTCTGAATAAAAGCCCTCAGCCCGCCCCCGAAAATCGCCGTTGAACCTCAACGCGGTCACCCAGTCGAGCATGCCGCTCTTGACCTGATAGGAGGTGGTAAAATTCTTGTCCGCTTCTTCGCGAAGCTCGTTGGCTTCCTTGGTGGTAAGGATGCCCTTCTCGACCAGCTTGTCGATGATGGCGTCCGACGACTGCGCGATAGCCGTGGAACCGAATGCGAGCGTCGCCAGCGCTCCCGTCGCGACGACCGGCAATCTGAATTTTGTTTTGTTCATGATTGAGTGGATTGACTTGAGTTCGGGCGGACTATGTTAATATCGTGTTACGAAAAGGGGTCGTGTTTGTTACGATTCGGTTACAAAGCCGGAAGTTGGCGTCTAAGACGCCGCGAGTCTAGCTAACGCAAGTCCGGTCACTGTCCGACGCGACGTCGCGCGAAGAAGCGCGAACCCTTCGGCCTTCGGACTATGCAGCGGTGGATATTCAGCGTTCAGGACTCCATGAGCGACCGTATTCGAGGCTGTCGAGCGTGTCGCCCGTCAACGAACTGCGAAGAACGAACCGCGTTCCGCCGTCGCGCAATGGAACCTCATCGAGGACGACGTGCGGCCCGAGTGACAGCTCGACCTCGCTGATCTTCTCCTCGTATTCCGTCTGGGTGAGCAAACCCTGATCCCGTTCACCGAGGGCCGATGAAAGCCGTTCGGAAATCAGCTCTCGGGTTCTCTTCCGCAGGCGCAACGATTTGACGGTCATAGTCGGTTTTCCTTTCGTGCTCACTTTTAGCACGGATCGCCTCGCGTCGTGTGACGAACCGCTTAAGATCGCGTGAACTGTTTGGGAGGCTCAAGGAGGAGGGTTGAGAGTCGCGTTCCGCCGACTGCGGCCAAAGCACTCTCGAAAGCAGAAAGGGCAGGTTCGCGAACGAACCTGCCCTCGGACGACAGACCTTCAGCCGCAACCGCGGCTTCTGGAATCACTTTTCCTGGCGGGGCGGGAAATGCATCAAGAGGAGTTGTCCGCCCTCGACGAGTTCCGGGTCACCCGGGTTGTAATGCGCCTGAACGTCGCTGAGCAGCCAGCCTTCTCCCAGGATGTCATACAACTCAATAATGCCTGAGGATTCCTCGTCCTGGTTGAACGGGGCGGCTACCGGCACACCGAGGTCGCCGAACCGCGCTGGATCGTGCTTCGCCACCAACTCAAGCGTTCCCTTCTTAATGCTGTAGCGCCAGATTTTGCCGAGGTGCGCCTGGTTGCCCACGTCTTCCTGAAGGAAGATTGAACCGCTCGGCGTGATGGTCATGTTGTCGAACATGTTCCCAGCTTCGGTGCCGTCGAGCAGGCATGCGATCGTCCCGCCGAGTGCCGGGTTGGCGATGTCCGTGAAGTGGAGCCGGTAGAGGCGGCTGCGGCCGATCTGCGTGCCGGCGCCGTCCTTGACCTGGTCGTAGCGATCGGTGGTGACGAAGTAGTAGTCACTGGGATTGTTAGGGTCCCATTGGCCGTCTTCAGGACGAAGGAACTGGGTGCCGCCCTTGCTGTCGCTGTCGGCTTCGAACTGTGCGGCGGTCAGGCCCGACACGTCGCCGTTGTTGCCGCTCTTAAGGAGCTGGAAGGCCGCGGAATTTCCCTTCGCACCGCTGACCGGCGTCGCGCGATCTTCCAACGGCACACCGGAACTGTCCACGGTCGTCAGAGAGGGCACCTTGACGACGAACAGATTGTCGTTGGCGCTCTGCCGGGTGAGGCCGGCGCGCTCGACGACGTTGCCGGTGGTTTGCTTCTCACCGACCCACACATAGACCTGGCCTGGCGTAGAGTCGTCCATGCCCATAGTGATCGTTATTCGCTGCGAGAGGGGGTTGGCGAGGTTGTTCTCCCAGGCGAACAGACCGCAGTGCGGCATCTCGAAGGCGGTGCGGGACTGGTCACCGGGAATGTTCGGGTCGTCGGTGAGGATCATGTTCCATTGGCGTCCGAAGTGAACGGTGGCTTCCCCGAGGGTGCCGACGCCTGTGGCGGACGTGGCGATGCCGCCGGACTCCTCGCCGGTCTGGAAGATGCGGGCGGTGGTGCCGTAGAAGGTGCCGGTATTCGGGTCAGTCCAGGCGCAGGCGCTGACCGGCGCCAGATCTGCCGAACACAGCCGCTGGATGACGGTGGTGCCGCCCGGCAGGTAGCCGCTGTGAGGCGTTCCCGTGCCGGGATCGTTGTTGCTCAGGAAGATGCTGGTGTTGTTCTGTAGCAGGTCCTCGCCCTTGAGCACCTGCAGAGTTGTCTTGTCGATGGTCCACTTCGAGACGAACGCGCCGGCGTTGCCGTGTGCGCGCGCCACGCCGAGCGGACTGATCACGCCGCTGGTAATGCTCCCGCCAATCTCATGGTTCATCACCACCGTGAATGTGCCGTCGCCGTTGTCGTAGGCCCCGAGGCCGTCCATGATGCCAACGGCGCGGTACGGCGTGACCCCGTCGGGCTTGAGGTTGACTGAATCGCCTACGGTGATGAGCGAGACCGTGACCACTCCCGGCCTGGCGCGGAGGAGATAGGGCGACTGCGAACTGCTCGGACCGGTGATGTTATTGGCGAGGGTGGTCGTGATCGCGGCGGAGGCAAGGGCTACGCCGAGCACGAGGCCCCCAACGCGTTGAGGAATTTGGTTTCTCATGTTTTTCGTGTTGGTTTGGTTTGAGCGCGGAGCGAGAACGTGAGGCCAAGGGCTGCTCGACACCGCGAGGTTTTCAGCCGCTGGCATTCGAATCGGATCCATAGGGTGTTGATTTGTCAGGTTCAGCGGACAAGGGAGCGCGTCCGGCATCGCTCCGATTGCGCCAATGTCGGGCAAGACGATGGCGAACGAATGGCGGGTCAGTTACTCTTGGGTGAATCCAGTGTCTGTCCGATGGCGGGAAAATGTAGCCGTTTTCCGGGAACCTTTTCGGACGGTTGACGATTTGCGTCACGAATTGGTGACTCAAGAGAGGCGCGGCGCGTGCAAGGAGAGAAGGAGAGTCGGCCGTGAATCGGAAGATCGAGTTCTTTAAACCGCATCAATTCGGTTCAACCCGCGAAACACGCGAAATATGCCAAAGGAAGACGAGGATAGATTGTGATTGGACAGGACAAAACTGCGGTCGCCAAAGAGTGAACAACTGGGAGAGGGATTGAGAGTGAGGGGTGAGTGGTTCCAAGGCGGTTGGCATCTGGCGGGGCGCATCGCTCATGCCCACCCCTCACCCCGGCCCTCTCCCCGTTGAGGGGAGAGGGAGAACACGCGGCGGATGACGTTCGAGAACTCGCCGGTGTGGTTACACATTTCGTGAAAATGCGCTAAGCCTGGCGTCGGCTGATGCGCAGAAGTTCTTCCAAGTCTGAGGTCGTGCGCAAATGGAGATGGAACTCGTTGCCTTCGGACATGAGGCGAAGCTTGGAGAAGAAGTAGTCGTTGAGCACGCAGGAACGCAAGCAATGC
>DATEKZ010000570.1:0-3619 GCA_035277185.1 Verrucomicrobiia bacterium | reverse complement strand
TTCAATCAAGCGGGACACCGCCGGCACATCCCCGGGGTTCAATGGCGCGGGGATTGTCGGCAAAAACGTCACCGCCGCCGCGTCCGCCTTGATCCCCCTGGTCTCAATTCCCTTGTGGACCGCCTCCAACTTCATCGGATCGGTCAGGATCTCGTACCCCTCCGGCTCGGCCTTGAAGTCCTCCGCGCCGGCGTCCAGCGCCAGTTCCATCAACTGATCCTCGTTCGCGGCGCCTCGGGAGACGATGATCTGTCCCTTTCGCTGAAACAAGCGCGTCACGGCCCCGGACGTTGCCATCGTCCCGCCGTTTTTGGTCAGGAGGCTGCGGATTTCGGCGGCGGTTCGGTTGCGGTTGTCCGTGCTCAATTCGACCAGCAAGGCCACACCGCCCGGCCCATAGATTTCGTAGGTCTGATCCTCAAAATGAATCGTGTCTCCGCCACCGGTTCCCTTTTTGATCGCGCGTTCGACGTTGTCCGACGGCATGTTCGCGCTGCGGCATTTGAACAGCACCATGCGCAGACGGGCGTTCAGGTCGGGATCCCCGCCGCCCAGCCTGGCGGCGATGGTCAGTTCGCGCGACAGCTTGGCGAATATCCTCGCCCGCTTCGCGTCGATCGCCCCTTTGAAATGCTTAACCTTCGCCCACTTGCTGTGTCCTGCCATACATCAAAACCTCATTCATACGAGTCAGACCGATTGAACACAAAGAAGCCGCCGGGCTAAAGCGGATTTTTGAAACGCGGGCCTTGGAAAAAAGAGCGAAAAACCGATCCTCGGTGACGTCGCGCTGGAAAACCGCGCCGGGTCGGCGGCGTCAAGCCGCGGCGCACGACTTCTCGAACGGCCGGCACGCCGTTTCTACGGAGCTGTTACTTCTTCAGCAATCCCTTGATTTCCTCCGGCAGGTCGAATTCCTTCTCCGGAACTGAATTGTCTTCGACGGAGGAGATCGTCAAAATCTGCTCGAACCCTTCCCCTTTCACCGCAAAACGGGACGACTGGAGGACTTCCCCCATTTTCTTGTAGTCGTGGAACGTGATGGTCAGTTCGTTCGGGCCTTGGGGCGACTCGTGGACTGCCTTCGTGCCGATGAGGAGGCCGGTTTTGGCGTCGTAAAACTCCCGTATCTCACGGCCGGACTTCGTCACCAGCTTCAGTTCGATTGCCTCTTTGCCGTCGAACTGGGTTACGCCGGCCGTTTCCATCGATTTGAAGTTCTTTTCCTCGCGCAGAATGTTGTAGAACTCGGCTTCCTCGGACGCTTGATCGAGCATTTTGCCTTCGAGGAGCATCGGGCCGGTAAACGGATTCAGCATCCAGCCGACCTTGCCATCGTAGCCATTCACAATCTGGCCCTGGTCACCCAGCTTGACGCGGAGCACCTGCTTGTTCGGTTTCGCTCGCAACATTTCGAAGTCGCCGCCCTGCCCCACGCCGGCCAATTCCCATTTCCCTTTGATCCGCTGTGAGGTCTGCTTGAGAATGATCTCTTTTCCGCCGATCGCCTGGACGAATTTCGCAATCACTTCCTTGGCTGGCGGCAGCTTGGCGGCTGCCTTGTCCTGCGCAACGGCCCTCGTACTGAAGGCAGCCAGGGTGGCTAACGCGGCAAACGTGCAAAGGGCTTCCGGGAAGTTTTTCATAAGGGATTGATCGTTGGTCGATGATTGAACTCGATCCGGTCGCAGTAGAGAAGCAGGATTTTGGATTTGCCGTGACGGCAAATACCCGCGGATCAGGCAAACAATTCCATAATCGGTTTGCCTTCACCGTCACGCGTCACATAGAACGGCCGCTTCTCGACCTCATACGACAGCTTCGGCGAGATGCCCATCGCTCGGAACATCGTCGCATGCAGGTCTTCGATGATGACACGCTTTTCGATGGTCTTGAACGGCCGCTCGTCGGCGGTCAGCCCATGGAGGTAACCCTTCCTGATGCCGCCACCAAACATCAACACGCAACCGGCGTCGGTGAAATGCCGGTGCATCCCATAGTGCTTCACGTCGTTGATCACGTCCGGCACTTCCACCTGGTCCTTCACTTTTTTGTCCGGTTTGCCTTCGATCAATGCGTCGCGACTGAACTCGCTCGCCAGCACGATCAATGTCCGGTTCAACAGGCCGCGTTCTTCCAGATCGAGCACGAGCTGGGCGATGGGAGCGTCGATCGCCTTCTTCATGTTGGTCAGTTTCTCGTGCCCGTGCTCGTGCGTGTCCCAATTGAGAAACGGGATGTATTCGGTGGTGACCTCGATATAGCGCGCTCCCACTTCCGCGAGCCGCCGCGCCAGGAGGCATCCCAGGCCGAAACGCCCGATCGTCGATGCCTCGTAACTGCCCGAGCGGTTCATGTCGGCGGTGAACCGTTTGCCGGGATCGAAGTCCGGATAATACT
Organism: Verrucomicrobiia bacterium; assembly: GCA_035277185.1. Taxonomy (GTDB): domain Bacteria; phylum Verrucomicrobiota; class Verrucomicrobiia; order Limisphaerales; family AV2; genus DATEKZ01. The sequence goes on along the minus strand of DATEKZ010000570.1, from coordinate 1,219 downwards.
TGCGAACGTTTTCCACGGGTTCCAGCGCCAGGTCGAACGCCTTTGCCGCCGGCGAGCTGAGCAGCAGGTGGGCGCGATCCATCGAGCGCAACAAGGACTCCTTCTGATAATTACTCCCGACTTCGCCGACCGGACTTTGCGCCAGGAGTTTTCGGTAAAACCGGTCGCGGTTCTCAAAGCGCGAGGGGCTCATTCCCGCCGGCGGTCGCACGCTGTCGGCGGCCGAGTCGGGGAAAGGAATGTTAAACGGCCCGTACTCGCTGCCGAAAAAGCCCGCGGTGGTGAACGCTTTCAATTCTTCGGCCTCGCCCAGGTCGAATCTCTGTCCGATGTTGATGAACGCCGGCACCGCGGGATTAAGCGGCCCGAGCGTGCGGGCGATGATCGCGCCGATGTGCGGCGCGGCAACGGTCTGCGGCGGCGCATAACCTGTGTGCCACTGATACTGATGGCGCGAATGCAGAATGAATCCGAGATCCCCCGCCGTGTAACTGCGGATCAATGCGCCGCGGTCCATCACGCCCGCCACTTTCTCCAGGCCGGCAGTGAACTTGATATCATCGACGGCCGTATCGATCGCGGGGAACGAGCTGCCCACTTCGTCCGGTTTGATACCCTGCTCGAACGGTCTGTAGTGCTTGGGATCAAACGTTTCGGTGTGCGCCATGCCGCCGGCCATCCAGAGCACGATCAACGTGTCGGCCGTCGGTTTGATCTTCTCCTCTGCCTCGTTCGCGAACAGGGCGCGCGGATAACCGGCGGCCAGCGCGCCCAGCGTTGCCGCGCTCGCCGTCTTCAGAAAGTCGCGCCGGTTCCATGCTTCCTCGCGCCCGGGACGCCGAAATCTCATTGTCTTCATAGTCGTTACCTCAATAAATCAACTGAAACTCGGGCAACATCGTCATCGCCCACAACAAATCTTCCACCCCTTCTTTCTTCACCGGTGCGCCAACCAGTTCTTCCGCCAGCCGCAGTTCCTCCGCCGTCGGCTTTCGCGCCAGCGCGCGTCCATACAACTCGACGATCAGAGCGCGCCCCGATTTGGGCATCGTCTCGAGGATTTTGTCCGCCCCCTTCTTGAGCAGTTCAGCCAGCGTCGAACCGTTCGTCATCTCCAGGGCCTGCAACGTGGTCGCGGCGGCCGGCCGGCCGGTGATCACCTGTTCCCGATTCGGCCGACCCAGGGCGGTCATCAGGGGGTCATTCTTCACCAGCGAGG
>DATEKZ010000569.1:0-3375 GCA_035277185.1 Verrucomicrobiia bacterium | reverse complement strand
AACCTGCGTAGAATTTATGAGGGAAGGTTTTCGATTATCGGGCCGTTGATTCACTCGTTCTGAGGCCATCATCCATAACGCGGGAAAGCCGGAACTGTTTGCGGCCTCATCGCGCGCGATCGGTGCGACGTGAGTGCTGCGCTGCGCGCGCTGGAGTCGCGACTTCGGATGACTGCGTGACGCGTGTCACTTCCCGTGCGGGCGTCGTTGCCGGCGCCAGCGCTCGCGCGGTTCGCGGCGACGAGCGTTCCATCGCGTTCACGCATCAATGCGAAAAATCTAAATCCTTTGACACTCCCCGGCAAAAGCCCAACCATCGCCGCCAAGTTTCGGATCAGAGCCAATTATGGAATCAATGGATACTCGGGATCGCGCTGGCGCGATCCCGTCTTGCGGTGAAGGGAAGCAGTCATTGTGGCTCGCGATTTTCGTATTGGTGATTCTCCTTCTTTCAACCTGGGACGCGCGCTCTGCCGCGCCGGGGCAGGTCCATGATTCCTTCGGCCGGCTGCCGCTCATGTTCGAACGGAAAGAATCCGGAAAGGATGAGTTTTTCTGTCGCGGGCCTGGATACACACTGTTTCTCTCGTCCACCGAAGCGATGTTTGTGTTTCGGGGTCATCCTGCTGAGGAGTTGAGAACGGTGGGTCGCGGGCTTCGTACTCCAAGCCTTGAGTCGGCACGAACTTCCGGCGCGTCGCATGGCGAAGACGCGGCGGTGCTGCGGGTGAAGTTGGCCGGCGCCCGGACGCCCGTGTCGTCAGCGGAGTTGCAGGAACTGCCGACGACGGTGAATTATTTTCTGGGCAACAACCCCGCTCAATGGCGGCGAGGCGTGCCGACCTACCGATCGGTGCGTTATCGGGAGGTCTATCCGGGCGTGGACCTGGTTTATTACGGCAACCGGCGGCAAATCGAGTTTGATTTCGTGGTTGGGCCGGGCGCGGATCCCGGACGGATCGAATTGAACTTTGAAGGAGCGGAGAAGATCGAGATCGATGCCGGCGGCGACCTGGTGTTGCACACTGCCGTCGGCCCGGTTCGACAGCAGAGGCCAATCGTTTATCAGGAGGCGGGCGGGGGGCGCCGTGAGGTGGAGAGTCGTTACGTGTTTCGACAGGATGCGCGCGCGTCCGCAAGCAATGGCCGGCGGATCGGCATCGACATCGGCGCCTACAACCGAAATGAACCCCTGGTGATCGATCCGGTGTTGATTTATTCGACGTATCTGGGCGGCGTGGGTGTTGACAAGGCATGGGACATCGCGGTCGATGCAAACGGAGGCGCCTATGTTGTTGGCCAGACCGCCTCGACCAATTTCCCGGTCACGAACGCGTCGGCTACGAATTTCAACGGTGGTCCGAACGACGTGTTCGTGGCGAAGCTTGACCCGCAGGGAACCAACCTTGTGTTTGCGACGTATCTCGGAGGCAATCAACAGGACGTGGGATTTGCGCTCGCGCTGGGAGGTAACGGAGACATTTATCTGACGGGCACGACGTCCTCGACCAATTTTCCCGTCACCACGAACGCGGTTTCCACCACCAACCACGGGCCGGTCTTTGTCGGTTTCTATCGTTACGACGCTTTTCTCGCGAGGCTGGATGCGGCGGGGACGAACCTGCTCTACTCCACTTATCTGGGCGGAAGTTTCGATGACAACGGGCTGGCCATCGCCGTCGATGGCGGCGGAAGCGCGTATGTGACCGGCTTTACGGCGTCAACGGATTTTCCGACCAATGGTTTTGCGTCGGCATTTGGCAACGGACCCGGCGGCAACCCGTTTGACGCGTTCATTGCCAGGCTGAGCACCGCAGACGCCACTCTCAGTTATTCCGGGTATCTGGGGGGATCGGGGGATGATCGCGGCCAGACGATTGCGGTCGATGCGCAAGGGCGCGCGGTGGTGGGTGGGTTCACGAGTTCGACGGACTTTGCCTGGACGAACGCGTTGCAGACCAATTATCTCGGGGGCGCCTATGACGGATTTGTAACGCGGTTCAGCCCGGATGGGAGCGCGAAGTTGTTCTCGACTTATCTCGGTGGCAACGACAACGACAACGTGCTGCGAGTTGCGGTTGGGGGGGAAGCCAGTATTTACCTCACGGGTTTCACCAGCTCGACCAACTTTCCGACGTTTAATGGCGCCTCGGCAACCAATCACGGAAGCAGGGATGTATTCGTGACCAAACTCGACCCGAACGGGACCAACATCGCTTATTCCACTTACGTCGGCGGCGGAGGCGACGAGGAAGGATGGGGAATCGCGGTGGATCCGACGGGGAGCGCCTATGTGGTCGGTGAAACGTTTTCCACCAGCTTTCTTACCGCGAACGCGTCCCAGGCCACCAACGCGGGTGTGGCGGACGCGTTCATCTTGAAGCTGGCCACCAATGGCGCGGCAGTTGAGTTTCTGACGCTGCTGGGCGGAAGCGCAATTGATTACGGATTCGCCGTTGCCCTGGACGGAGACGGCAACGCGTACGTGGCCGGCCAGACTGGGTCCACGAACTTCCCGACCGTTCCGTCCACCAACGGGCTTCAAAACGCCTTTGGCGGCGGGGCAGACGACGGGTTTGTCGTGAAGATTTTTCCGGCCAATATCGCCTTGCGGGCGGAGCGCGGCGGCGCCAATGACGTGACGGTCCTTTGGCCGGCCGGCCTGGTGAATTATGCGCTTCAGTCCAATGCGGCGCTGACGGCGACGAACAATTGGACGGCGGTCACCAACGACCCGATCGTGGCCGGGAGCGACAACTCGGTCACCTTTACAAATAGTGCCGAAGAACGCTTCTTCCGATTGAAGCGGATTCCATAGCCGCACCCGGTGAATGCCTGGTCGGGATTCCGGGCGCGCAGCGGCAAATGGATCGGGCATCCTGACGGCTTCCGACGCCGGCACTTCGTCCAGTCGGTTATCTGATGCCGCCGTCCGCCGCGGGCTTAATTCGGCGGTGAGGCACAAGATTCAAGCAGGCGGTCCGTCTGGAACCGCGCGGGCGAATTTCCAAATTGTCGCCCGACATATGAAACCATTACTCTTGCCTCCGCACCACACCCGAATGATTCTGACGGCAGCGTAAAAACCGGTCTAAGCGGGTATGAGCTTGCTGAGGCGTCCGTAATCGGACAGAACCTGCTCGACGATCAGCACGCCGAGTTCGCGCCGGCGTTGATCCGGACCCAGCCGACGGAAGTCCAGCGCAGCGTGCACGGCCAGGTTGCCATGCGATTTTGAAGTGCAAAATGAACCGACGCGCAGTCAAAGAAGCGAAGTGGAAGGCCCCGTCAGCCCTTTCGGACCAGGGCTTTGCCGGGGCCGTGAGTCTTGCCGGCTGGTTCCTTGTGGCGATCTGTCTGATGACGGATGGACTG